>NZ_VRVD01001000.1:0-1136 GCF_008040015.1 Methylobacterium sp. WL18
GCCCTGGGAGGGCGAGGCCGGCGGCCCCGTCTCGGCCCTGCCGGCGGACGGGGAACCGCGCGCGCTGGCCTTCGACCATGCCGACATCCTGGCGCTCGCCGTGCTGCGGCTGCGCGGCAAGCTCGACTATTCGGACGTCGCCTTCGCGCTCCTGCCGGAGACCTTCACCCTCCGGCAGCTCCAGGACGTGCACGCGGCGATCCTGGGTACGCCGCTGAACAAGCCCGCCTTCCGCCGCCGCATGCTCGACCGCGGCTGGCTGGAGCCGACCGGCATGCGCGAGGCCGGCACGGCGTTCCGCCCGGCCGAGCTCTATCGGTTCCGAACGTCCCGTTGACCCGCCAGGAGGACATCATGGCTACGATCCGCAACATCGGCCTGATCGCCCAGCTGAGGAGCGAGGCGAGCCGCCACGTCATCCGCTACAGCAGCGGCCGCGTCCGCCAGAGCGGCCGGGGACTGGTCTTCTGGTTCAGGCCCGAGACCGCCAGCATCAGCGAGGTGCCGGTGGACGACCGCGAGATGACGCTGTTCGTGCGCGGCCGCAGCCGGGACTTCCAGACGGTCGCGGTTCAGGGGACGGTCGGCTGGCACGTCGTCGATCCCGAACTGCTGGCACGCCGGGTCGATTTCTCGATCAACCTCGCCACCGGCCGCCTGCAGGGCGAGCCGATCGAGCAGATCGAGGCGCGCCTCAGCGGCATCGCCGGCCAGGCGGTCCTGCAGTATCTCGGCGCCGCGCCGATCGGCGCCCTGCTCGATGCGGGCCCCGAGCCGCTGCGGGTGATCCTCGAGGCGGTCCTGGCATCGGCCCCGGCGCTCGCCGAGATCGGGGTCGCGGCGGTGTCGGTGCGGCTCACCAACCTCGCACCCACCAGCGAGCTGGAACGCGCCCTGCAGACGCCGACCTACGAGGCGCTGCAGCAGAAGGCCGACGAGGCGACCTTCGCCCGCCGCGCCCTCGCGGTCGAGAAGGAGCGGGCCATCGCGGAGAACGAGCTCGCGACCAAGACCGAGCTGGCCCGGCGCGAGACGCTCCTGATCGTGCAGGAGACGCAGAACGCCCGCGACCGGGCGGCCGGCCTCGCCGAGGCCCAGGGGCTCGAGGCGGCGGCCGAGGCCGAGCGGATCCGGCT
>NZ_VRVD01001001.1:0-1133 GCF_008040015.1 Methylobacterium sp. WL18
TCCGGAGGCAGCACGTCCGCCAGGGGGCGGCCGGCGAGCGGCGGAGTCACGGGATCCACGATCTCGTCGACGTTGGCCGAAAAAGCCAGGACCTCCAGGGTCCCGGCGTCGGCCGCGATCATGACCGCGTTGGGCTGGATCGAGCCCGGGATGTGGATGGGCTCGCGCTCGCAATGGCTGGCATCCACCGGCTCGGCCCGCGCCCGCCGGCCGATCGCCGCCATGACGGCCTCGCGGGACAGGCCGGCGCCGAGGCTCTCGATCGGGTCGATCGTCAGCCACGTGACCGGCCCGGCCTCCGGGGCCTTGCCGTGGCGCATGTGGACCCGCGCCCGCAGGGGCTGGGGCAGCCGGCCGAACACGTAGTCGAAGCTCTCGTCCAGGGCGCCCCTTCGGGTTCCGGAGAGGAAGCGGCCGCGGAAGCTCGGCACGTTCGTGCCCGGCATCACCTCGCGGAAATAGTTGCGGCCCAGCACCGCTTCGCGCGAGAGGCCCGAAAGCGTGCTCGCGCCTTCGCTGAACACCACGACCGTGCCGTCCGCGTCGAGGCCGATCACACCCTTGTCGAGGCGGTCCAGCGCGTCGGACGCGAGCGTATCGAGGTCGGGGCCGCCTTGGGGGGCCTGTTTCGGCGGCATCAGGAAAGCACCCCGCTCATTTAGTCTGATATGACCGGGGGCGCAGTGAAGTGCAATGCTTCCCCGGACGCCAAGATCAAACCGGAATCACGATGCCGTTGAACGCAGACTAAGACCGGCACATCCTGTGTGTGATTTCAGACAATGCCGTTGAAAAACCCTCTTCAACTGTAGGGTGGTATATGGGCTGGCTCAGGACAGTTGCGGCGGTCTTTCCATCCGCGATCGCGTGGGTGAGCAGATGCGCGAGATGTTCGACCGCCGGCCCGATCATCTCGGCCCCCAGGAGCGTGCCGTCCCGGTCGGCCCAGATCTGCAGGCCGCCGCGATTCGCGCCGTCGACCCGGGCGCGGCCCTGGTCGGCGAAATCGACGGTGCCGGTCACGCGGCCGGGGGCGTCGGCCTCGTAGGGCGCGCCGACGACCGCGACCTGCGGATCGGTGAACACCATGGCGAGGCTGGTCCAGGGTTCCGGCTTCGCCACGGCGCAGGAGG
>NZ_VRVD01001002.1:0-1131 GCF_008040015.1 Methylobacterium sp. WL18
GGACGAGGCCGGGCAGCCCCGGCAGGGCCGCCCGCTGCTCGGCCTCGCGCTCCGGGGAATCGTCCAGCACCTCGCCCGCCTCCAGGCCGTAGAGCCGGCGCGCCACGTCCTCGGTGAGGTCGAACGGGCCGCCCTCGAACACCACCCGGCCGGCGGCGAGCCCGACGAGGCGGTCGCAATAGGCCCGGGCGAGGTCGAGGGAGTGCAGGTTGCACAGGACCGTGATGCCGTAGCGCCGGTTCACGGCCGCCAGCGCGTCCATCACCAGCCGGGTGTTGCGCGGGTCCAGGGACGCCACGGGCTCGTCGGCGAGCAGGATCTCGGGCTCCTGCACCAGCGCCCGGGCGATGGCGACGCGCTGCTGCTGGCCGCCCGACAGGCCGTCGGCCCGCTGGCCGGCGAACTCGCCCATGTCGAAGCTCTCCAGGGCGGCGAGCGCCATGGCCTTGTCCTCGTCCGACCACAGCCGGAGCAGGGAGCGGTGGGTCGGCACATGGCTGAGCCGGCCCATCAGCACGTTGGTCATCACGTCGAGACGGCCGACGAGGTTGAACTGCTGGAAGATCATGGCGCAGCGGGTGCGCCATTCCCGGAGCGGCCGACCGCTCAGGCCGGTGATGTCGCGACCGTCATGGAGGATGCGCCCGGAACTCGGGTCCGCGAGGCGGTTGATCAGGCGCAGGAGCGTTGATTTGCCAGCTCCAGACCGGCCGATGACGCCGACGAAACTGCCGCGCTCGATCCGCAGCGAGACTCCGTCCACGGCCAGGCGGCCGCCGTACTGACGCGTGAGATCCTCGACGACGAGCATAAACTTCCATCCGCTGCGGGGTGGAGGCAGCTAAACGCCTCTTCCACGACGGTTGAATGACGAATACGAAATGATTTCTTTAGTCGGCGCACCAAAATCCGCGACGCCCGACCCGGTTTCTCCCTAGGTCCCCGACCAACTCGTATACCGCTCCACAAACTCTTCGATCGGCAGCGCGCGGACATCCGGCAGCGCCCTGCGCAGGCGCTCGTGGTCCCAATCCCACCAAGCGAGGCGCTCCAGCCGCTCGGCGACCGGCTCGGGGAAGCGGCGGCGCACCGGCCGGGCCGGGTTGCCGACGACGATCGTGTAGGCCGGGA
>NZ_VRVD01001003.1:0-1131 GCF_008040015.1 Methylobacterium sp. WL18
GCGACGGCACGGTCGGCGAACCCTCGCGCTTGAGCGCCCGGGTGATCACCGCGTCGCGGCAGCCCAGCGCCTGCACGAAGTCGTGCGCCATCTGGCCGACCCGGCCCTGTTCCCGCGCTCGCTCAGCGTCACCGAGATCGAGACGCTGGTGCGCGACCCCTACAGCATCTTCGCCCGCCACGTGCTCGGGCTCGACCCCCTGGAGCCGCTGGCCGCGGTGCCGAGCGTGGCGACCCGCGGCTCCCTCGTGCACGACATCTTCTCGGAGTTCGCCAGCGCCCATCCGGAGGGCCTGCCCGGGCAGCCGGAGGAGCGCCTGCTCGCCATCGCCACCAACGCGTTCGGCGAGATCGCCGACACCTATCCGGAACTCTACGCCGAGTGGTGGCCGCGCTACGAGCGCATGGCCGCCGCCTACCTCGCCTGGGAGGCGCAGCGCCGGCCGGTCCTGCGCCGCATCCACCCGGAGGTGTCCGGGCGCTGGGTGATCCCCATGGGCCGCGAGAGCTTCACCCTGCGGGCCCGGGCCGACCGGATCGAGCTGCGCCCGGACGGCACCGCCTGCATCGTCGACTACAAGACCGGCACGCCGCCCTCGGCCAAGATGATCTTTACCGGGTTCTCGCCGCAGCTCACCCTGGAGGCGGCGATGCTGATGCACGGCGCCTTCGACGGGGTGCCGCCGGTCAAGGCCACGCCGGACCTGCTCTACGTCCACGCCTCGGGCGGCCGGAAGCCCTTCGTCCCGATGCCGGTCAAGCCGCCCCGCGGCGAGGAGCGCAGCGTCGACGCGATCGTCGCCGAGCACGCCACCCGCCTGAAGGGGCTGGTCGCCCGGTTCATGACCGGCGATGCGGCCTACACCGCCCGGCCGTACCCGCAATATGCCAGCCAGTACGGGGCCTACGACCACCTGGCGCGGGTGCTGGAATGGTCGCTGGGTGGGGAGGAGGGTGGGGAGTAGCGGCGTTCTTGCCGACACCGATCCCTATCCCACCCGCGCCCTCATCCTGAGGCGCCGGAGCGTAGCGGAGGCCTCGAAGGAGCCCTCCAGCCAGCCTCGTGATTCCTGGAGCCCTCCTTCGAGGCGGCTGCGCCGCACCTCAGGATGAGGGGGTGGGTGAGAGGTGA
>NZ_VRVD01001004.1:0-1126 GCF_008040015.1 Methylobacterium sp. WL18
GGGCTCGATTGAGGGCGTCGAAGATGGCGGCGGCGGGCTTGGTCCAGACGAAGGGTCGTGGGCTTCGGTTGTGCTCGCCGATGTAGCGTTTGATGGCGGCCTGAAGGTCGACGATTCCGGTGAAGGTGCCCCGTCGGAGACGGCGGCGCGTCAGCGTGGAGAAGAAGCCCTCGACGGCATTGAGCCAAGAGGCCGAGGTCGGTGTGAAGTGAAACGTCCATCGCGGGTGGCGGGTGAGCCAGGCGCGCACCTTCGGATGCTTGTGGCTGCCGTAGTTGTCGAGCACCACGTGGATCGCCTTGCCCGCTGGGACTGCCGCCTCGACGGTGTTGAGGAAACGGATGAACTCACCGTGACGATGGCGCTGCATGCAGCGGCCGAGCACCGTGCCTTCCAGGACGTCGAGGGCGGCAAACAACGTCGTGGTGCCGTGGCGGGTGTAGTCGTGCGTCTGAGCGGCAGGATGCCCGGGTCCGAGCGGCCGATCGGGACGGGTTCGCTCCCGAGCCTGGATCTGGGACTCCTCATCCTGAGCTTATCGAAGGATCGTCGATGGACAGCACGACGGCGTGGGCGGGCGGTTACATATAGAGACCGACGACATCCTCGACCTTCTCGGCGAAGGCCGGGTCGTGGGAGCGCTTGAGCGTCCGCACCCGATTCGGTTGCAGGCGGTGCTCCTGCCAGATCCGCTGCACGGAGCGGAGCGAGATGCCGGTCCGCGCGGCGACGGCGCGGCCGGTCCAGTGCGTGACCTCGTCCGGCGGTTCCGAACACGTCAGCGCCAGCACCTTCGCCACTGTGCGGGTGGAATGCGGCGGGGTGCCGGGTGGGCGGGTCTTGTCGCGCAGTAGGCCCTCGACGCCCTCCTCGGCAAAGCGCTGCTGCCAGCGCCAGACTGCGGGCCGGCTGACGCCGGCTTGCCGAGCCACGTCCTGCACGCTCCAGCGTTTGAACGAGAGCAGGACGATGCGTGCCCGCAGAATATGCTTGAGGGGCCGGGATCGATCTCCGGCGATCGTGGACAGCGCTGACTTGGTGGCGTCGTCGAGGAGCACGCACACGGTCTGAGCCATCGCCCAGACTCGCATGCATCACGCCCTTCGTGAATCCTCCGCCCGCGTCA
>NZ_VRVD01001005.1:0-1123 GCF_008040015.1 Methylobacterium sp. WL18
GGCCCCGGCCTCCCGGGCGATGTCCGCCACCACTACGCTGGCGCCGGCCGCCACGAGGCTGCGCGCCACCGCGGCGCCGAGCCCCGAGCCCGCGCCGGTGACGATGTAGACGCGATCCTTGATCATCCTGGCTCCCCCCGCTCGTTGGAGCTCCGGCGTAGCGTGGGATCGTACGGTCCGGAAGGCCGTTTCGACAGCTGGGCCGTTGACGTGTGAAAAATTCCCACATATGCAGGATGAAGTCATCGATGATTGTCGCGTCAAGTTCTGCTTGTCGTGCTGCCGGTGATCGAAAGTAAACAAGTGTTTCTGCGGCCGTAACACCAGAAAATCTGGCCGGCGGCACGGTCTCGACACGGTTCACTCCGCATCCCCGCGCCCGGGCAGCCCCGGGCGCGGCCGATCCCTCATGCCTGTTCAGGACCGCCATGCCTGCACCCTGGATCGCGACGGCCGCCCGGCATTGGCGGCATGGGCGGTGCGTCCGAATCCGCTTCGCCGAGCGGGGTCCGGCCCTGCGCGTGGCGCTCCGCAAGGCCGCCCCGGAGAGCGTGATCCTGGCCGGCAACTCGCATGTCGAGTTCCTCGGGACACCGGATTTCGGTGGCCGGCCCTGCATCAATCTCGGCATCGGCGGCAGCACCGCGGCTGATTGCGCGGCCCATCTCGCGGACTTGCGGGCCCCGATGCGCTGCGCGGCCTCGGTGCTGATCATCGGCACGAACGACATCCTGCGCTGGCGGCACCCGGAGCGGGCCTCCACCGAGCGCCGGTTCGAGGCCGAGGTCCGGCACATCCTGCGGATCCTGGAGGTCTGGTCGACGCAGGTCTTCGTGGCCGCGATCCCGCCGATCGGCGCCTGGGCGACGGGCCGGGATCCCGCCGCCGTCGCGGCCTTCTCGGACCGCCTCGCGGCGCTCTGCCGGGTAGGCGGTCACAGCTTCTTCGATCCGTTCGCGGCCCTGCGCGACGACGGCTCGGGGCTCGCCCGCACGGGTCTCCATCCGGACGGCGTGCACCTCGCGGACTATACCCGGCTGGCCGCCGATCTGGTCCGGCTGGTCGCCATCGACTCCGCCCCGTCCGCGCCCCGGCTGCGCGCCCCGGTCCCGGCGCGCAGCCT
>NZ_VRVD01001006.1:0-1123 GCF_008040015.1 Methylobacterium sp. WL18
CTCGAGCAGCGGCTCGGCCGGCGGGCCCATGAGCGGGGGGCGCCGGGCTACGCGGCGCTGCTGCCCCGGATGATCCCGCTGGGCGAGGCCGACGAGGCGGAACTCGACCTCGCTTCCGAGCCGCTGCTCGAGGACAACGATCCCCTCAGCACGCCGATGCCGCCGCTGGAGCGCCGGCTGATCCTCGCCCGCCTGGTCCAGGCCTGGGCGAAATCCGTGGACCGCACCCTGCTGCCCCTGGACGCCGAGGTGCCGTTCCTCGTGCCGTCCTCCCCCGCCGACGCGGTCGGGCTGGCGGGCGATCTCGAACGGCTGATGGATGCGCTCACCGTCGAGGGCCTGCCCTGGTCGGAGATCGGCGCCGCCGTGGAGGCCGAGTATTCACGCTATTTCGGCCTGACCCTGGATTTCGTGAAGATCGCCGCCGAGAACTGGCCGAAGCTCCTGGCCGAGCGCGGCCTGTCCGATCCGGTCGCCCGCGCCCGCGGCCTCGTCCTCGCCGAGGGCCGGCGCCTGGCGCGGACCGCGCCGACGGATCCCGTCATCGTCGCCGGATCGCTGGGCTCCGTGCCCGCCACCGCCCGTCTGATCGCGGCGGTGGCGAAGCTGCCCCGGGGCGCCGTGGTCCTGCCCGGGCTCGACCTCGACCTCGACGAGGCCGGCTGGTCCGGCATCGACACCGGCGAGGGGTTTTCCCGGGTGATCGCCCACGGTCACCCCCAGGCGGTGCTGCACCGGCTGCTCGGGCCGGACAACCTCGCTTTGCCGCGCACGGACGTCGTCGCCCTGGGGGAACCCGATCTTGGACAGGCGGCCCGGGCCGCCCTGCTGTCGCAGGCCCTGCGCCCGGCCGACACCACCGACGCCTGGGCCGACCTCGACCCGGAACAGCGCGACGCGATCGCCGAGGACGGCCTCGCGGGGTTGGCGCTCACGGAGGCCGCCGACGAGCGGGAGGAGGCGCTGGTCGCGGCGCTGGCCCTGCGCGAGACGCTTCAGGTCCCGGGCGCCACCGCGGCCCTGGTCACGCCCGATCGCGGTCTTGCCGGGCGGGTCGCGGTGGAGCTCCTGCGCTGGGGCATCGTCGCCGAGGATTCGGCCGGGCTGGCGCTCGCCGGAAGCC
>NZ_VRVD01001007.1:0-1122 GCF_008040015.1 Methylobacterium sp. WL18
GCCCCGGCGCGCCGCGTCGGCTTGGCCGTGCTGCGCCGGCTGCCGTTGATCGGCACGCTGATCGGCCTCGGCCTCGCGGTCTGGCTGGTGGCGACCAACGATCTCTCCGCGGTCGCGGCGGCGTTCGGGCGGATCGGGTTCGTGGGCTTTGCCGGCGTCACCCTGGTCCGGGCGCTCGTGGTGCTGGTCTGCGGCCTCGCCTGGGCCCGCATCCTCGATGGCCTTTCGCCCGCCCCGGCTTCGGCCTGCCTGATCCTGCGCTTCGTGCGCGAGGGCATCAACGTTCTGCTGCCGGTGGCCTCGGTGGGCGGCGACGTCCTCGGGGCGCGGCTCCTGACCTTCTGGGGGGTGGCCGGCTCCCTGGCGGCGGCCTCCGTGCTCGCCGACATGCTGTTCCAAGTGGGTACGCTGGCGCTGTTCGCGGGCCTCGGCGCCGGGCTGCTGAGCCAGGTCGAGGGTCCGGCCGCCGCCGAGCTCGCGAACTGGACGCTGCGGACCCTCGCGGTGGCGGGGCTGGCGGTCGGGGCGTTCTTCGCGCTCCAGCGCACCGGGATCGTGCGCGTGGTCGAAGACCGGATCGCGGCCCTGGGCCGTCGCTTCGTGCGCGAGACCGAGGCGCGTCCGGAGCCCGCCCCGCGGATCCAGGGGGCGCTCGACACGGTCTGGGCGGCGGGACGGCGCGGCCGCCTGGTGCAGTCCTTCGCGCTCCACGCACTCGCCTGGCTGCTGGGTGCCGCCGAGGTCGCGGTGGTGCTGACCTGCATCGGCGTCGATCAGATCAGCCTGTCGGAGATCCTGGTGATCGAGGCGCTGAGCCAGGCGATCAAGGCGGCGGCCTTCCTGGTGCCGAGCGGGCTCGGCGTGCAGGAAGGCGGCCTCGTGCTGGTCTGCGGGCTGTTCGGGATCGATGCCGGGACGGCGATCGCCCTCTCGCTCGCCCGCCGGGTCCCCGATGTCGTGCTCGGCCTGCCGGCGCTCCTGGTCTGGCAGAACCTCGAGGCGCGGCGCACGGGCGTGCGGCCGGCGACGCCCACCTGCGACCGCCCGTGACCCCCATGACCGACACGCCGCATCGCGACACGCACGGCCGCCCGGCCAGCAACCGCCGCGCGCTGCTGGGCC
>NZ_VRVD01001008.1:0-1121 GCF_008040015.1 Methylobacterium sp. WL18
CGCCCGGGACGTGGCGGCCCGCGACGCCGAGATCGCCCAGGCGCAGGCCAAGACCCGGGAACTCGAGACCGAACTCGCCAGCGCCCGCGAGGACGGGACCGCGAGCGCCGCCACGCTCCGCGTCCTCGAGGAGGCGCACGCGGACCTGCTCGACAGCCTCCTGGCGGTCCGGCAGGGCCGGCGCGCCGAGCAGACGCCGGCCGGCAATGCCGACGCGAATCCCGTCGCCCAGGCGGCGGAGCGCGACGACTTGCGCGCCAGCCTGAAGGCCGCCGAGGAAGCTCTCGCCCAGACGCTGGCGGATCGTCAGGGCGGCGTCGAGCGAGAGAACGCCGACCTGCGCAGGCGGATCTCGGAGGTCGCCGACGCCCTCACCGGCCAGGACCGGATGCCCAGGGCGACCTTTCCGGCCCCGCAGCCCGAGCGCGTCTGATCGGAGCGCAAAGCCCGATCGCCGCTGAGAAACGTTCGCTGATTGCCTTGTTTCGACCATGCAAAGGCATCATCGCAACCGGGACTTTTCCCGACATTCCTGCCTCCGAGAGATGGTACGTATCCCCATGCGCCTGAAGCCAATCCTTCTCGCCGTCGCGGCGGCTACCGCCCTGACGCTGCCGGCCGCGGCGCAGCAGTCGAAGCGCGGCAACGAGACCCTGAAGAAATACTGCACCGGGGATTATCTGACCTATTGCGGCAACCTGGCCCCCGACGATCCGGCCACCGACGCCTGCTTCCAGAAGAACTGGAAGAAGCTCAGCGAGAATTGCCGCCGGGCGATCGACGCCTACGAGGCCCAGCAGCAGCAGGACGCCCCGGCCAAGGGCAAGCAGGGCGCACGCGGGACCAAGGATCAGCGCGGCTGAGGCCAAGCCCGGCTTGCTGTGGCGGGTCGGCGCTCGCGCCGGCGCCCGCCAACCGCTAAGGTGAGGCTCCCGCCGGCCCTCGAGCGCCGGCGCCGAGCCCGCCGGATCCTCGCGCGATGTTGTCGTCTCCCGCCCTGAAGCTCCTCGCCGCTTCCGGCCTCGTCGCCCGCGAAGGCCTCCGCGAAGACCCGGTAGTGCCGCTCCAGGGTGGCGCTGCTGTAGCAGTAGAAGGGCGTGCCGACTTCCGCTGCGAGATCC
>NZ_VRVD01001009.1:0-1111 GCF_008040015.1 Methylobacterium sp. WL18
GACCCCAAACGCGTGGCCGCCAGCCAGCGAAAACCCAAGCCGCGGTCTACCGAGCCCGCACGCCAGACCAACGCCCATGTCGCAACCGCCAGGGTTCTGGCAAATCAAACACCTTGAAAGGGCTGGGCTGCGAGCCCTTTGGAAACCCAGGATTTGGCGTCGAGTCTGGAATAGGGCCGCGTTAAAACACAATAACACGCTCTAGGTCAGGCGGCGGTGATATTCTCGCGTGCGAGGATCAAGGTTCGTCGCGGAAGGCTCAGACGGTGATCGACGGCATCCGGGTCTCGGACGAGATCGCAGTTATCCGGCACGACGGCGACCGCTTCGCGAGCCCACTCCATCGCCACGCGCGGGCGCAACTCCTCTACGCGATGGCGGGCGTGATCTCGGTCACGACCGACAGCGGGACCTGGGTGGTGCCGCCGAGCCGGGCAGTCTGGCTTCCTCCGGACACGGACCATGTCACCACCAGCCATGCCGGGATCCGCTTCCGCTCGCTGCTGATCGACACGACCGGGTTCGACGGTGTCCCGGATCGCTGCAGGGTCGTCGAGGTCACGCCACTCCTGCGCGAGCTGATCCTCAAGCTCGCCGCCCTCACGGAGACGCAGGGCGACCGCGCCGTCTCAGAAGCCGTGATCTGCCTGCTCATGCTGGAGTTGGCGTTCCTGCCGGTGCAGCCGCTCGACCTGCCGGCTCCGACGCAGGCCGGCCTGGCGGATCTGTGCGACCGGATCCGCCGCGATCCCGCCCGCGCGCATTCCATCGCGGCGGCCGCCGCCGAACTCGCCATGAGCCGGGCGACGTTCATGCGGCTGTTCAAGCGCGAGACCGGAATGGGATTCGGCCGGTGGTGCCAGCAAGCCCGGATGCTCCACGCCCTGCCGCTGCTGGCGGAGGGCCGGGCCATCCTCGATGTCGCGCTGGATTGTGGCTACGACAGTCCGAGCGCGTTCGCGGCCGTATTCCGACGCTCCTTCGGGCGCCCGCCGAGCGCGTACTTCCGGCCGCCGCCTGCGGAAAGCGTCGACCGGGGCTGAACGCGCCGTCGCGGATCGGACCGATGGGCGGTTCGGACGCCGGCCCCCCTGGCGAGAACGTGACACCC
>NZ_VRVD01000100.1:0-11060 GCF_008040015.1 Methylobacterium sp. WL18
GTTTCGGACATGGCGTCGGACGGGCTCCTCACAGGATGTTCTTGCGTGCGATCCCCGCCCATTCATTGGTGGACGGCGGGCCCGTTTCTTGCCGTGAGCGCACGTTGTTTGGTAGGCATCTGGCCTCGTCAGGTGATCTGCCCGAGCCGCCGCCCCACGGCAAGCGCGATCGGTGCCGTCCCACAGATCCAACCCTCGGAGCCCCGTGACCCGTCCGGAGACTGAATCGCGCGCCCACGCCCCGCATCCGTGCGAAATCCTCCCCGGCGATCCCGCCTGCGGGCTCATCATCGCGTGCGATCATGCGTCGAACTTCGTGCCCCCGGACATCGAGCTCGGCGTGCCGGAACCCGAGTTCGCGCGCCACATCGCGTACGATATCGGCGCCGCGGCGGTGACGCGCGGGCTCGCGGCCCGGTTGAACGTGCCGGCGGTCCTGACGAACTTCTCGCGCCTGATCATCGACCCGAACCGCGGCCGGGCCGACCCGACCCTGGTGATGCGCCTGTCCGATGGCGCCGTGGTGCCGGGCAATGCCCGCATCGACGAGGCCGGCAAGCAGGCCCGGATCGCGCGCTTCTACGCGCCGTTCGATGCCGCCATCGACGCGGCGATCGCGGCGGCCCAGGCGGCCGGGCGTCCGCCGGCGATCCTGACCATGCACAGCTTCACGCCCTACTGGCGCGGCATCGCGCGGCCCTGGCAGGTCGGCATCCTGTACGACCGGGACGAGCGCCTCGCCCGGCCGCTGATCGAAGCGCTCGCGGCCGATCCGGCCGGGCTTACGGTGGGCGACAACCAGCCCTATGGCGGCGGCCTGCCGGGCGATACGATCGACCGCCACGCCACCGCCCGCGGCTTGGCCAACGCGCTGGTGGAGATCCGCCAGGACCTCATCGCGGGCGAGGCCGGGCAGGAGGAATGGGCCGAGCGCTTCGCCCGCATCCTGCGGCCGCTCATCGCGGCTTGATCGGGACGCGGCCGATCCCGAGATGCGTGCCGACAACCCTCAGCCGAAAGCGTTTCCACGATGCCTGAGATCGACCCGCAGACCCAGACCGAACTCGAAGCCGCAGTGTTCCGCCGGCTCGTGTCGCACCTGCGCAACCGCACAGACGTGCAGAACATCGACCTGATGAACCTGGCGGGCTTCTGCCGGAACTGCCTGTCGAACTGGCTCAAGGATGCCGCCGACGAGAGAGGTGTGCCGCTCACCAAGGACGAGAGCCGCGAGGCCGTCTATGGAATGCCCTACGCCGACTGGAAGGCGAAGCACCAGACCGAGGCGAGCCCCGAGCAGCAGGCGGGTTTTTCGGCTTCGCAGGCCAAGGATCACTGACCGGGCGAGAGGGGCGGCGAGAATCGGCTAAGCTTCCGGTAAGTTCGGCCCGTTAACCACCGGTCCAGGGCGCAACCGCGCCGCGCATCCCGGAGAGCCCCATGAACGCCCATTCGATGCCCACCGCAACAGCCCAACGGCCCGGCGGCGACGTCTCGTCGTCCGAGGGCGTGGCCGCCGACGAGCTGAAGCAGTTCATCGAGCGCCTGGAGCGCCTGGAGGAAGAGAAGGCCGGCATCATGGGCGACATCAAGGAGGTGTTCGCCGAATTGAAGGGCCGGGGCTTCGACGCGAAGGCGGTGCGCACGATCATCCGGATCCGCAAGCAGGATCATAGCGAGCGCCAGGAGCAGGAGGCGATCCTCGAACTCTACATGCAGGCGCTGGGCATGGCGTAGGACTTCCGCTGCGGAGCCGGCACCAGGTTCGGCGGCCGGAGCGAGATCGGAATCGAACAGGGCCGTACCCCACCGGGTGCGGCCCTTCGCTTAGTGGGTGGGAGCTTCGGGCGGAGGTCAGTGCCCCCCGGCGGCATGCTCTTCCTCGACCAGGCCCAGCGTCCGGCCCGGATATCCGGCCGCGTCGAAATACCGGGTCTCGCCGACCGTCTGGTAGTTCAGCACCGTCACGATGCCGGCGGCGTCCGGATCCGAGCGGCGGATATGCGTCTGGGCCGCCGGCCGCGCGCCGTTCACCATCGCCTCCGTCAGCACGCGGCCGACGAGCTTGCCCTTGGCGGGGATGTCGAGATCCAGGATCCGCGCGATGGTTTTGCCGAGGTCGGCATTGCTCGCCGGGATGTCGCTCTCCACGCCGCCGCGGAAGCTCGGGCCGACCGCGCCCATGACGTTGCGGGTGTCGGAGCGCGCGAAGCTGCCGTGCATGCCCTGGCCCTGCTGAAGCGTGGTGTCCGACACCTCGACGCCGCAGGTGGTGGGATCGGCGCAGCCAGTGGAGAAGCTGCGGAAGTTCACCACGATCGCGGGCATCGGGGTCAGGGCCGAGCCGTCGAGGGCGATGGCCGAGAGCGGCAGGGTCCCGGGGATGGCGCCGAGCGCGTCGCTGACGAACAGGCCGCTGACGTAATCCTGGCGGGACAGCGCCTGGACGACCTTCCGGGCGAGCGCGGTGTCGCCGTTCGGAACGTAGACGAGGTCCGAGCCGCCATTGGCCGCCACCACCACGTCGGGCTTGGCCGGATCGGCGCCGATCAGGCCGTTGGCGCGGCTCGGAAAGGTCCCGGCCTCCACCGTGACGCCCTTGGCGTCAGGATCGAACAGCGTCAGGCCGAGGTCGTGCGCCAGGTCGATGGCGAGGAAGCCCGGGGGCAGCTGCCGGGCCGGCACGCCTTTGTAGGATTGCCCGGCGGCGAAACTCGAGGCGCTCTCCTTCGAGATCGTTGAGAAGCCGTGATCCGAGGTCAGGACGAGGTCGGTCGTCTCGGCCAGTCCCTGCTCGCGCAGGGCGGCCTGGAGGGGGGCGAGGTTGTCGTCGGCGTTGTGGATGGCGGCCAGGCTGGTCGGCCCGTTGATGCCCGGCACCAGCCGCCCGAGACTGTCTCCCTGGTTGTGCTGCGTCCCGTCGGGATCGCGCGACCAGAATACCAGCACGAACGGCTTCTGCCGGGCCTTGAACAGCGGCAGCACCGCCTTGGTGGCGACCGCGGTGAAATAGGCCTGCTGCTCGACATTGGCGGCCAGCGTGCCGGGCTTCTCGGCGGTGCCGGCCTGGCCGTTGGCGCCGCGGGTCGGAGTCTGTTCCGGCAGGTTGACCTCCTTGAGCCGGGCGCGGACCGCGTCGCCGAGCGGGATGCCGCCGGCCCGGCCGGTGCTGTCGTCGATGTGGATGTTGGACTGGCCGGAGCGCTCGGTGTGATCGAAGACCAGGGACGGTCCGAGCTTGCCGATGCTGGCGGTGGAGAACCCTTTGGCGCGGGCGGCCTCCAGGATCGTCTCCTCGTTGAGGTAATTGCCGGCGAAATGCTCGTCGACGTCGCCAAGCACGGGGTCGCTCTCCAGGAACGGGGTCAGGCTGTCGCCGGCGCCGGGCACCGGGAAGGCGGTGTAGATCGTGTTCCCGAACTGGCCGGTATCGCCGAGCATGTGGCCGGTCGCCATCGCGGTGGCGTTCGGCATCGTGAAGGTCGGAAACAGGGAGTGCGAATTGGTGAAGCGCACGCCGGTCTTCATCAGCCGGTCCATGGCCGGGGTGTTCTGCGGGTTCACCATCCCGGCCCGCAAACCGTCGGCCACGAACAGGATGACGTTGTGGGGCCGCATCTCGGCCTGGGCGCCCCCCGAGGCGCACAACCCCACGAGGCCTGCAACGATGACGCGACGCATGACGAAGCTCCGACCGAACCGGGCAGCGGCGTGGCCGGGGAACATCACAGCGCCATGACAGCCGCTGGCCCGGCGGCGGCGTCCCGGTTCGGGGGTATTGCATCCGATTGGGGGTTCGGAGACTCGCGGATAGGGCAGTCGCGGAGCCGAAGATCGCCGGAAACACGTAGAGCGCCCGGTCTTAATCCGAGCCGGTCCGATCCTTCCACACGGAGGAACCGGAGGATGAATGCTGAGGACCAGGTTTCTTCCACAGACAACGTCCGGCGTCGCGTAACGCCGTCACCGAGACCTTGACGGTAGCGAGTTCTTTCCTGAAAGAGTGAGTAACCGCATCCGGTATGCCACATTGAAGGGCAGCCAGCGGACGCTTGAACGCTCTTGAGACGCGGTCTTACCCGGCCCGTGGACTGCAGGCGCGCAGCGAATCCAACACGATCGACACGCCAGACCGGGATGCGCCGATGCGGACGCGGCCCGGGACGCGCTTGGGAGAGGAAACGATGATCCTGACGAAACGCTCTCTAGTGGCCGCCCTGCTCGGCGCCACCGCGCTCGGGCTGGCGCCGGCCCAGGCTGCCGACCCGATCAAGATCGGGCTTACCGGTCCCTATACGGGTGGCTCCTCCTCGATGGGCGTCTCGATGCGCGACGGCGCCAAGCTCGCCGCCGCCGAGATCAACAAGAACGGTGGCGTCCTCGGCCGCCAGATTCAGCTGATCGAGCGCGACGACGAGGCCAAGAACGAGGTCGGCGCCCAGGTCGCGCAGGAGTTGATCAACAAGGAGAAGGTCGTCGCCACGGTGGGCTTCATCAACACCGGCGTGGCGCTTGCGGCCCAGCGCTTCTACCAGGAAGCCGAGATCCCGGTGTTCAACAACGTCGCCACCGGCACGGTCATCACCAACCAGTTCAAGGAGCCGGATTACGACGTGAACTACGTCTTCCGGAACTCGGCCTACGACGTGCTGCAGGCCGGCATGATGGTCGATGAGGCGCTGGCGCAGAACTACAAGAAGATCGCGATCCTCGCGGACTCGACCAATTACGGTCAGCTCGGCCGCGAGGACATCGAGAAGTACCTGGCGACCAAGGGCGTGAAGCCGGTCGCGGTCGAGAAGTTCAACATCAAGGACGTCGACATGACGGCCCAGCTGCTGAAGTCGCAGCAGGCCGGCGCCGACGTGATCCTGGCCTACGGCATCGGCCCGGAGCTGGCCCAGGTCGCCAACGGCATGGCCAAACTCGGCTGGAAGGTGCCGATCATCGCGTCCTGGCCGGCCTCGATGCAGAGCTTCATCGATATCGCCGGCACCAACGGCAACGGCGTGATCATGCCGCAGACCTTCATCGAGGATAAGACGCTGGCCAAGCGCGCGTCCTTCCTCGACGATTACTACAAGACCTACGGCGTGACCAAGATTCCGACCCCGGTGGCCGGCGCCCAGGGCTACGATTCGGTCTACCTGATCGCCGCGGCGATCAAGCAGGCGGGCTCGACCAACGGTCCGAAGATCCGCGAAGCCCTCGAAGGCCTGAACACCAAGGTCGAGGGCGTGGTGACCACCTACGATCACCCGTTCACCGCCAAGGACCACAACGCGATCTCGCGCAACATGGTCGTGTTCGGCAAAGTCCAGGACGGCAAGATCGTCTACGCCAAGCCGGAAGACGCCAAGAACGCCGGCGTGGTCCGCGTCAAGGAAAAGTCCTCGAACTGATCGCCTCGTGATCGCCTGCCCCGGGCGCCGCCCGGGGCAGGCTGCCGTCACCGCTCCCGCCGCCCGTTCCTGAGACGGCCTTCCATGACCATCTTCCTTCAGCTCGTCGCCTCGGGCGTCGCGGTCGGCATGATCTACGCCGCCATCGCGTTCGGCTACCAGCTCACCTTCGCCACCTCGAAGACCCTGAATTTCGGCCAGGGCGAGGCTCTGGCGCTCGGCGCCCTGTTCGGGCTGACGCTGGCGCCGTTCACGGGCTACTGGCTGATGATCCCGCTGGTGCTGGTCTTCGGCTTTGCCCTCGGGGCTGTGGTCGAGCGGCTCGCGGTTCGTCCGGCGATCAAGATCAAGTCCGAGTACGGGTGGATCATGGCCACCATCGCGCTCGGGATCATATTCCGGAACCTCGCCGAGAACATCTGGGGCCGGGACGACCTGAAGTTCCCCTCCCCGCTGCCCGACGCGGCGGTGGAGGTCGGCGGCGTCCGCGTCCTGCCGATGGAGATGCTGATCGTCGCCGGCGCGCTGCTGATGATGCTCTGCGTCGAGATCTTCAATCGCAAGTCGATCTGGGGGAAGGCGGTCGTGGCCACCTCCAACGACATCGACGCCGCCGGCCTGATGGGCATCAACACCAAGCGGATCATCACCCTCTCCTACTCGATCAGCGCCATGACGGCGGCCTTCGCGGGCGTGCTCGTGGCTCCGGTGACGCTCACCGGGGCCACCATGGGCGCGGTGCTGGCCCTGAAGGCGTTCGCGGTGGCGATCATCGGCGGTCTGGAATCCGGCCTCGGCGTGATCGTCGGCGGCCTGATCCTCGGCGTCGCGGAAACGCTGACCGGCTTCTACATCTCGACCGGCTACAAGGACGTGCCGGGCCTGATCCTCCTCCTCGTTGTGCTCTCGATCCGCCCGGTCGGCCTGTTCGGCAAGGCCGTGATCAAGAAGGTCTGACATCCATGGCGCAATCCGCCCTCGCGCCCGCCGCCGCCGATCACGCGCCGGCCCCGAACGCCCGCGGTCTCGGCCTCGTCGGCGCCGTGCTGCTGGTCGTCGCCCTCGTGACGTTCCCCCTGGTGGTCACGAGCACCTATTACATCCACCTGCTGACCGTGATCGCGATCTACGCGATCCTGATCCTCGGCCTCGATATCGTGGTCGGCTATACCGGCCAGGTCTCGCTCGGCCATGCCGGCCTGTTCGGCATCGGGGCCTACGCGGCCGCGACGCTGTTCCTGCACTTCAAGATCGGCATCTGGCTCGGGCTGGTCGCGGGCGTCGGCGTGACGGCGGCCTTCGGGGTCCTGCTGGCGGTCCCGGCCCTGCGGGTGACCGGGCCGTATCTGGCGATGGTCACGCTGGCCTTCGGCACGATCATCCAGATCTTCATCAACGAGCTGACGCCGATCACCAACGGTCCGCTCGGCATCACCCTGCCGCCGGCCCGGGTGCTCGATTTCTCGCTGATCGGCATGCAGGCACCCTGGGGGGCGGCCGGCCGGAAGCTCGAATTCTACTATCTCGTCTGCGCGGCGCTGCTGCTCACCATCCTGGTGGTGAACCGGGTGGTGCGCTCGCCCTTCGGCCGGGCCTTCGAGGCGCTGCGCGACTCGCCGATCGCCTGCGACTGCATGGGCGTCAGCGTCTATCGCTATAAGGTCTACGCCTTCGTGGTCTCGGCGGCGCTGGCCGGCTTGGCCGGCGCGTTGTTCGCCTGGTCCGAGCGCTACGTGGCGCCGAACTCCTACGGGTTCGAGCTGACGGTGCTGTTCCTGCTCGCGGTCACCATGGGCGGGCGCAAGTCGCGCTCCGGGCCGCTGATCGGCTCCGCGATCATCGTGATGATGCCCAACATCCTGGCCGATATCGAGCTCGTCCGGATCATGGCGGGCCTCATCGCGGCCGCGGCCGTGATCGTCGGCGCCCTCGCCTTCCTCCGCAAGCAGCCGAACCGCTACGCGATCCTGGTGCCGGTGGTGCTGTGCGTGCTGTTCCTGCCGGCGACCCTGGCGCTGCAATCGGTCACCGATTTCCGCCTGACGGTCTTCGGCCTGATGATCCTGTTCGTGGTCTACTACCTGCCGGACGGCATCGTCGGCTTCCTGCGCCAGAAGATCCCGGCGCTGCGGCCGGCCCATACGGCGGAGGGCCGCGACCTCGCCGCCGGCGGTGCCGCGCTGATCGCCCAGCGCGGCGATGCCGGCGGGGACGCGCTGCTGAAGGTCGAGCAGGTGCTGATGCAGTTCGGCGGCCTGAAGGCGCTCGCCGGGATCGACCTGACCGTGAAGCCGGGCACGATCCACGGCCTGATCGGGCCGAACGGCTCGGGCAAGAGCACGATGATGAACGTGCTCACCGGCATCTACAAACCCACGGCCGGGTCGGTGACGCTGGCGGTGGCCGGCGGCCGGCGCCTCGACGGGCGCACGCCCTCCGAGATCGCCCTGTCGGGGGTGGCTCGCACCTTCCAGAACGTGCAGCTGTTCCACGAGATGACCGCGCTGGAGAACGTGCTGGTTGGCCTGCACCACACCTTCCGGGGCACGATCTTCGACGCGATCCTCGGCACGCCCCGCCGCCGGCGCGAGGAGCGCGAGGCCCGGGCCCGCGCCATGTCGATCCTGGACTTCATGGGGCTCGGCGCCCTCGCCCAGGAGGAGGCGCGCAACCTGCCCTACGGCAAGCAGCGCCTGCTGGAGATCGGCCGGGCGCTCGCCCTCGATCCCGTGCTCCTGCTGCTCGACGAGCCGGCCGCCGGCCTCACCGCGCCCGACATCGCCGACCTCGTGGCGATCATCCGCAAGATCCGCGACGCCGGCATCACGGTGATCCTGATCGAGCACCACATGGACGTGGTCATGGGCCTGTGCGACCGGGTCAGCGTCCTGGATTTCGGCCACAAGATCGCCGAGGGCGGCGCCCGCGAGGTGCAGCAGGATCCCAAGGTGATCGAGGCCTATCTCGGCGCCCCTGACGACATGGGCGGCAGCAGCCCGGAGCACGCCCATGCTTGAGGTCGCCGACCTTCACGCCGGCTACGGCCAGATCGAGGTCCTGCACGGACTCACGTTCCAGGTGCCGAAGGGCCAGGTGGTCACGTTGATCGGCTCCAACGGCGCCGGCAAGACCACGACCATGCGGGCGCTCTCAGGGATGATCCGCCCGCGCGCCGGCACGATCCGCCTCAACGGCCGCGAGATCGGCGGCCTCGACAGCCACGATGTCGCCCGCGAGGGTCTGGCGCATTCGCCGGAGGGCCGCCGGGTGTTCCCGACCCTGTCGGTGGAGGACAACCTGACGCTCGGCGCCTTTCCGCGCCTGACCGGGTCCCGGCCGAAGGGCGATGTCGCGGCCGACCGCGAGCGCGCCTTCAGCCTGTTCCCACGCCTCAAGGAGCGACGCACCCAGCTCGCCGGCACCCTTTCTGGCGGCGAGCAGCAGATGCTGGCCATGGGCCGCGCCCTGATGCTGCGCCCGGAGATCCTTCTGCTGGACGAGCCGTCCATGGGGTTGGCGCCCAAGCTGGTGGAGGAGGTGTTCCGCATCATCCGCCAGCTCAAGGAGGAGCGCGTGACGATGCTGCTGGTCGAGCAGTTCGCCATGGCGGCGCTCGGGGTGGCCGACCACGCCTACGTTCTTGAGAACGGACGCATCCGATTCCAGGGGCCGGCCGCGCAGCTCAAGAGCGACCCGGCGGTACGCGCGGCCTATCTCGGCGGCGGCCATTGAGCCGGCCGGCGGCCTGAAAACGGGAACGGCCGCGATCGTCTCCGATCGCGGCCGCCCAACGTCTCGATCGGGGTGTCTTACACCGCCTTGGGCTTGGCCCGGGTCAGCAGCTTGCGGTTCACCAGCACCTCGGCGATCTGCACCGTGTTGAGGGCGGCGCCTTTGCGCAGGTTGTCCGACACGCACCAGAAGTTCAGGCCGTTCTCGATGGTCCCGTCCTCGCGGATGCGCGAGATGTAGGTGGCGTCCTCGCCCGCCGCCTCGTGCGGGGTCATGTAGCCGCCGTTCTCGCGCTTATCGATCACCAGGATGCCCGGTGCCGAGCGCAAGATTTCGGTGGCCCGCTCGGCCGAGAGCGGACGCTCGAACTCGACGTTCACCGCCTCGGCATGGCCGATGAACACCGGCACGCGCACGGCGGTCGCCGTCAGCTTGATCTTCGGGTCGAGCATCTTCTTGGTCTCGGCGACCATCTTCCACTCTTCCTTCGTGTAGCCATCCTCCATGAACACATCGATGTGGGGGATGACGTTGAAGGCGATCCGCTTGGTGAACTTGCCGCCTTCCTTGATGTCGCCGGCGGTGAACACGGCGCGGGTCTGGTTGAACAGCTCGTCCATCGCCTCCTTGCCGGCGCCGGAGACCGACTGGTAGGTCGAGACCACCACGCGCTTGATCGTGGCCGCCTCGTGCAACGGCTTCAGGGCGACGACGAGCTGGGCGGTCGAGCAGTTCGGGTTGGCGATGATGTTGCGCTTGGTGAAGCCCACGATCGCGTCGGCATTCACCTCCGGCACGATCAGCGGCACATCCGAGTCGTAGCGGAACGCCGACGAGTTATCGATCACCACGCAGCCCTGCTGGCCGATGCGGGGCGACCACTCCTTGGAGGTCTCGCCGCCCGCCGACATCAGGCAGATGTCCGTGTCGGAGAAGTCGTAGGTGTCGAGGACTTTGACCTTGAGCGTTTTGTCGCCGAAGGAGACTTCCTGACCCTGGCTGCGGCGCGAGGCCAGCGCCACGACCTCGTCGGCGGGGAAGGCCCGCTCGGCCAGGATATCCAGCATCTCACGGCCCACGTTTCCCGTGGCGCCTACGATGGCGACCTTGTAACCCATCTCTCGTCTCCGCGCGGAAAGCCCCGGCCGATCCGGGTGCCGCGCTCCTGCCAGCAAAATCGGCCGAAGAATCGTTCGCGCCGAAGGGGCACCCGCCGAACGGGCACGGCCGCGAACACCCACGAGGTGGGTGCGGCAGCCGCTTCGAGCAAGGCGCCGATGGCGCGGGGCTGTCAAGACCGGCGGCTGCGGCGCAAGGATCGATTCACCCTGTGGCGGGAATGCCGGGCATGACGCCCCGTTGGAGGGTGGTGATCAACCCGGTGCAGCGATGATCGGAGGGCGGCCGAGACTTCCGGCCGAGACCTGCGGCCGTCCGCACGGGGCATCATGCAAGCCGACGATCCGAGCCCAGATACGGAGCGCTCGCCCGAACCGCCCGAAGGCCGCCGCAAGCTCTCGCTCACCGGTTTGGGCCTGCGCCTGGTCGCGGCTTCGGCGATGATCGCCACACTCTATCTCTATGCCAAACCTGCGACGCCGACGTCTCCGGAATCCGTGGTCGCGGACCGGGTCGAGGTGCCCTTCGTGCCGTCGACCCCCGCCGCGAAGGTTCCCACCGTGGCGGCGCCCGCCCGTTTCGGGCTCACGGAACCCGGGATCGATCCGGTCCGGATCATGCCTGGCCGGATCGACCCCACGACCGGCCTGCGGGAGGATGCGCTGGCGCGCGGTGCATTCGAGGCGCTTGACGCCCCGGCGCTCCGGGTCACGCTGATCCGCGGCGACGCCGCTGCGGCGGCGCCGGGCTTGTTCATCCTGATGGCCCGGCGTGCGGCGGGCGGAGCGGCCACCGACGGGCCGGCGC
>NZ_VRVD01001010.1:0-1111 GCF_008040015.1 Methylobacterium sp. WL18
CGCCAGCGCGATCACGCCCGGCCGCTCGAAGTGCCGGCACACGCTCTCGGTGGCGGCCTCCAGGGTCGGAGCCTGCCGCAGGGCTGCGAGCGCCGCCGCCTCGGTGGTGCGCAGCTCCGTGCAGAGGTAGCCGTACTGGGCCTCGGGGGCGGCCGGATCGAGGGTGTGCGCCCGGCACCAGGCCTCCATGGCCACGCGCCGGGGGCCGGTCCATTGCGCCAGGCCCCAGCCGCCCCGAGACCCGGCCACCGCCGGGGCGACCTCCTGGAGCTGGCGGAAGCCGCCGCTCTCGTGGCCGAGATTGCCCAGGAGCCCGGCGGCCTGCAGATCGGTGAGGCCGAGATCGCGCATCAGGCGCGGCCCCAGGCTCCGGCAGCCGGCCGCGAAGGCGTCGCCCGGCCCCCGGGCCGGACCAGTGGTTGCGGACATCGGGACTCTCCGGGCATGGGTCCGCGCGACGCGGACGGGGGACGGATTGGGCCACGTGGGACACGGACAGGACCGGCCGCTGGTGTTCATCGGCGATTCGATCACCGCCGGCTGGGGCGCGGCCCGGGCCGAGACCTTCGCGCGGCACGGCTTCGTGGCCCGGGGCGTCCCGGGTCAGACGAGCGGTGAGATCCGCGCCCGCTTCCTCCGCGACGCGGCCGGCGCCCGGGGCGTCCACCTGCTGTGCGGGATCAACGACATCGCCGAGATCGGCGGCCCGGTCTCGGACGGGGCGATCCGCGACAACATCGCCGCCATGGCGCGGCTGGCCTTCGAGGCCGGGCTGCCGCTGTGGATCGGCACCGTGATGCCGAGCGATTTCCGGGGGTGGCGCCCCGAACTCAGGCCCGTGGCGCGCATCCACGCCCTGAACCGCTGGATCCGGGCTCATTGCGCCGCCAGCGCCGCGGCGCGCATCGACTATCACACGCCGCTCGCCACCCCGTCGGGCGCGCTCCGGCCGGACTTCACCGCGGACGGCATCCACCTCAACGGAGCGGGCTACGCGGCGATCGAGCCGGCGATGCTGGCGGCCCTGGCGCCGGGGGCCGGCCGGTGAGGCGGGGCGGGCGGACCCACAGGCCTATCGCGACGGCAAAGTTGGCGCCCCCCCCCCCCGCAC
>NZ_VRVD01001011.1:0-1110 GCF_008040015.1 Methylobacterium sp. WL18
CCGGCCACCGGGCTGCCGCCCCGGGTTGCCGCGGCGATGTCGGCCAGGACTGCGTGCAGACGCGGGGCCACCGCGCGCTCCTCGGGCGTGAGGTAGCGGTTGCGCGACGACAGGGCGAGGCCGTCCGCCTCGCGCACGGTCGGGACACCCCGGATCTCGACCGCGAGGTCGAGGTCGGCCACCGCCTGCTGGATCACCCGGAGTTGCTGGAAATCCTTCTCGCCGAACAGGGCGATGTCGGGCCCGACCTGGTTCAGCAGCTTGGTCACCACCGTGGCGACCCCGGAGAAATGGCCGGGCCGGAACGGGCCGCACAGCCCGTCCGTCAAGCCGGCGACATCGATCCGGGTCGCGAAGCCCGGCGGGTACATGGTCTCCACCGCGGGGGTCCAGGCCGCGTCGGCGCCGGCTTGGCCGAGCAGCGCGAGGTCGGCCTCGAGGTCCCGCGGGTAGCGCGAAAAGTCCTCGTTCGGGCCGAACTGGGTCGGGTTGACGAAGATGCTCGCCACCACCCGGCGACCGATCCGTCGGGCCTCGGCGACCAGGGCGAGGTGGCCCACGTGCAGGGCCCCCATGGTCGGGACCAGGACGACGCGCTCACCCGCCCGCCGCCAGGCGCCCACGCGCTGGCGCAGGGTGGCGAGATCGCTGAAACGGTGGGGATTCGATTCGGGCACGGGTCCGGCTCCGCGGCGGGGCGCCGATCTAGCGCATCGGGCCGGATATCGGAACCGGCACGCGGCGCGCGATATGGGATGCGCCCCGTGATTTACCCGAAAGCCGGCAGCCGCCTGTCGGGACGATGCCCCGGGGCCCGATCCGCGCGCGGAACCTGCCGGTGCCGGATCAAGGACAGTAGGGCAGGAGCGACCGGCCGAACGGGTCGTCGACGCCCAGCGGCGGCGTGAAGCCGTAATAGCTCGGATGCGACAGGCCGTATTCGGAGCCGACGTAGCTCGGATCGTCCGGCGCGTTGGTCGGCACCGGCACCCGGCGGGGCGTGCAGCCCACCGGCACCGCCCGGGTGCGGAGGGCGTAGACCGGGCGCCGCTCGATCCCGTCGTTGCGCGGGAAGAAGCGCGGGCCGCTCCGGGTGACGGTCTCGTAGCT
>NZ_VRVD01001012.1:0-1106 GCF_008040015.1 Methylobacterium sp. WL18
GCGCTGGTGGCCTCGGCGCTCCACGACGGCGCCCTGCGGGGCGCCGAGGCCGGGGATCTGGCCTGACGCTTCCGGCCCGCCGCCGAGGCTGCTAAACCGGCGCCAGACCGTGCCTTCACCAAGAGCCTGCAGACGATGGAAAAATTCACCACGCTGGAGGGCGTCGCGGCGCCCATGCGGATCATCAACGTCGACACCGACCGGATCATCCCGAAGCAATACCTGAAGACCATCAAGCGCACCGGCCTGGGCAAGGGCCTGTTCGCCGAGATGCGCTACAAGGACGACGGCTCGGAGAACCCGGATTTCGTACTCAACAAGCCTGCCTACCGGAACGCCAAGATCCTGGTGTGCGGCGACAATTTCGGCTGCGGCTCGTCCCGGGAGCACGCGCCCTGGGCGCTCAGTGATTTCGGCATCCGCTGCGTGATCTCCACGAGCTTTGCCGACATCTTCTTCAACAACTGCGCGAAGAACGGCATCCTGGCGATCACGGTCTCTCCGGACGACCTGGAGAAGCTGTTCGAGGACGCCGAGCGCGGCTCGAACGCGACCCTGTCGGTCGATCTCGACGCCCAGACCATCAAGGGGCCGGACGGCGGCACCCTGCATTTCGACATCGACGGCGGCCTCAAGCACAGCCTGCTCAACGGCCTCGACGAGATCGGCCTGACCCTGCAGCGCGCCGGCGCGATCGACGCCTACGAGCAGAAGCTCGCTGCTCGGGAATGGGCCTGAGCGGGCTTTCGCTTAAACCTCTTTTTAGGCCGCCTTCACATCCGCCAGGAACGTCGCGACCGCGCGGTTGAGGGCGTTCGAGTTCTGGGAGAGGCCGCGTGCGGCGCCCAGCACCTGGGTCGCCGCGGAGCCGGTCTCGCCGGCGGCGCGCTTGACGTCGACGATGTTCCCGGTGACCTGCTCGGTGCCGGAGGCGGCCTGCTGCACGTTGCGGGCGATTTCTTGGGTGGCCGCCCCCTGCTCCTCGATCGCGGCCACCGCGAAGCCACGGCCGGCATCGCCGGCCCGGGCCGCCTCGATGGTGGCGTTGAGCGCCAGCAGGTTGGTCTGCCCGGCGATCTGCGAGATCAGCGCGATTACGCTGCCGA
>NZ_VRVD01001013.1:0-1106 GCF_008040015.1 Methylobacterium sp. WL18
CCGCGCCCGGCCCGTCGCCCGCCGGTGCGGCTGCCCCGGGCGCTGGATCTCGGCAAGGTCGATCTCAGCACGACGCTGGCCGCCGCCCGCATTCAGCGGCCCGTTCTGTTCGTGCCGCCCTCCATGCCGGCCATCGACCTGCTGGTGCGGATGCAGGCGACGCGCACCCACATGGCCCTGGTCATCGACGAGTATGGCGGGACCGACGGGCTGATCTCCATCGAGGATCTGATCGAGGTCGTGGTCGGCGACATCGAGGACGAGCACGACGTTGCCGAGGCCAAGCAAGTCCAGCGGGTCGATGGCGAGGACGACGTGTTCGTGGCCGATGCCCGCACGCCCCTGGCCGAGGTCTCGGAGGCCACCGGGGTCGACCTCGTGGCGGCGGTCGGCGACATGGCCGAGGAGATCGACACCCTTGGCGGCATGATCGTCACCCTGGCCGGCCGGGTCCCGTCCCGCGGCGAGCTGATCGTGGGGCCGGGCGACCTCGAATTCGAGGTGCTCGACGCCGACCCCCGGCGCCTGAAGCGCCTGCGCTTCCACAAGGGTCCGGCGCGGATCAGCACCGTGGTGCCGCTCGCCCTGCCGCCACCGACCCCGACGCCGGCTCCCGAGACGCCGCATCCATGAGGGGCTTCGCGTGACGGGTGCTGCGTGGCGGTCCTGACCGCGGGGCATGCCCGGGACTCGGCCGCACCGAGCGGTCCCATGGGCCGCCCGTCCCCGGGCTTCGTGCTGGCGATCACCCGGTCGACCGGTTGGCGGCGGCTCGGGCTGGCTTGGCTTGCCGGTGCGGTGGGCGCCCTGGCGATGCCGCCCTACGGGTTCCTGCCCGCCCTGGCCGTGTCCCTGTCGGTGGCGGTCTGGCTCATCGACGGTGCGGGCGCGGAGCGGACCGCGCTGCGGCGCGTCTGGCCCTGCGTCCTGATCGGCTGGGCCTGGGGCTTCGGCTACCTCACCGCCGGACTGTGGTGGCTCGGCCAGGCCTTCCTGGTGGAGGCCGACGAGTTCCTGTGGGCGATGCCGCTCGGCGTCATCGGCCTGCCCTTCGCACTCGGCCTGTTCTACGGCGCGGGGTTCGGCGCCGCCGGACTGCTCTGGGC
>NZ_VRVD01001014.1:0-1103 GCF_008040015.1 Methylobacterium sp. WL18
GGGCAGGGCGCGGCACTCCCGGAGACCCGGATCGGCCGGCGGATCGGCTGGGTCCGGCCGCGTTCGGCATGCGCCGCCTGGAGCGCGCGCTGGTGCCCTGGAAGGGCAAGGCCTGACGCGTCCCCCGCCCGCCCCGATGGGGAACGACCGGGCGATCGCGCGGCTGCGGCGGACCGGGCGCAGCTGTTGCCATTGTGCTCTATTCGACCGACGATTTCTGGTACATCCGGATCGGTACGGTGCGCCGATCCAGTAAACGGCCTAGCGCAGACGTGCGATACGGATATCGGGGGATATCTTGCTGGAAAACTCCGACGATATCGTCTCAGAGGCGGCCCTGATCGCGGCGCTGGAAGCCTCCGGCGGGGTCGGCTTCTGGATGTGGGACATCGTCACCGACGACGCGCGGGCCGATCCGGTCACCGCGCTGCTGTTCAACATCAGCCCGGCCCGGTCGCGCGCCGGGGTCAGCCTCTCGGAGATCCTGAAGGCGGTCTACCACGCGGATCAGGGGCACATCTCCCAGGTCATCCTGGACTGCGTGCAATCCGGCGGCTCGTACACCGCCGAGTACCGGGTCTGCTCCCCGGAGGGCCGGCTGCGCTGGGTGTTCACCCGCGGCCACTTCTACCTGGACGAACTCGGCCGCCCGCTGTCCGGACGGGGCGTCGTCGTCGAGATCTCGGACAGCAAGTCCGCCGGCACCGCCTTCGCGACGCGGGACGGGAGCACGATCGAGGACGCCCTGAACAAGACCGCCGACCTGTGCCTGTCCCTGCACAACGCCGTCTCGGACCTCGGCGACACCCGCATCGTCGCCCTGACCGAAACCCTGCTGCTCGAGATCGGCCGGCAGCTGGCGGACCGGCAGCGATCCCCGTCGAACCCGTCCATGCATTGAACGCGGGCTTACGCGGGGCGGCACCGCGTCCCTTCGCGCTCACGGGCTGGGGGCAGGCCGCGTGGCTGACCTCGTCTTATCGAGCCGACATCCATTTCGACCGCTTGCACAACCTGGATGCCTGGTACCGCCGCGTGCGCGGACGCCCGGCGGTGCAGACGGCGCTGCGCGAGGAGGGGCTGAGGTGAGGCCGGCGGTGCGG
>NZ_VRVD01001015.1:0-1098 GCF_008040015.1 Methylobacterium sp. WL18
GCCTACCTCGCCCGGGCCGGGACGCCGCGCCGGCCCGCCGACCTCGCCGGCCACAACTGCCTGGATTTCACCTTCCGCCGCAGCGAGCCCGGCTGGCCGTTCCGCGAGGACGGACGCGATTTCGTCCTGCCGGTGCACGGCACCATCGCGGCCAACAACGGCGAGACCCTGGTGCAGCTGGCGCTCGGCGGCGTCGGCATCACCCGGGTCGGGACCTTCCACATCGCCGACGACCTCGCGGCCGGCCGGCTGGTGCCCTTGCTGGAGCCGTTCAATCCGCAGGACCGCGAGGCGATCCACGCGGTGTTCGTGTGCGGCGCGGGCCTGCCGGCCCGGGTGCGGGTGCTGGTCGACTTTCTGGCGGCGCGGATGCGCGGGGGGTGAGCCGGAGCAATGAGACAGCTCACCCGAACACCTCCGGCGGCCGGGCCGCCTCGGTGCGGATGATCTCCACGAGCTCGGCGTCCTCGGCCGGGTCGGCCAGCCGCAGGCCGACCGGGGTCGAGCGGGTCTGGACCGTCAGCCAGCGCAAGGTCGGGCGCAGGTCGGCCGCCTCCACCACCGCGACGCCCGGATGGTCCGGCCGGAGCTGCAGGAAGGTCAGGTGGTTGCGGCTCGCCCGGCGCGCGAGAAGGTCGTCGATCGCCTCCACCGTCTCCCGGGGCGTGTGCAGATGGGTCATCATCCACAGCCGGTTCTGGGTGCCGGGGGTGTCGAGGGCGACGCGCAGGCGGCGCACGCCCTCGGCCAGGAAGGCGTAATCGGCCGCGTTCGCCGCCGGGTCGTGGTGGTTGAACACGCATTCGAGCCCGTGCCGCTCCCGGTAGAGCCGGTGCCGGCCGCGCCAGATGTCGGGGCCGCGGCGCTCCGCCTCCGGGATGCTCTCGAGCTGGTCCCGGTCGGTGAGCGCGGCAAAGTCGTCGTCCAGGCAATCCCGGACCATGCCGGGCATGGAGAAGATCCAGTCCAGCGGGCCGGACCAGTGGCGCAGGTCCAGGGTCTTGAGCACGTGCGCCATCTGGCAATTGCAGCCGAGCGAGACGTGGTTGTGCCCGCCCGGCTCGCGCGCGTCGCGCCGCCCCAGGAGCCGCCCGAGGG
>NZ_VRVD01001016.1:0-1092 GCF_008040015.1 Methylobacterium sp. WL18
AGCAGCGCCAGATACGGCGCAACCAGCGCCCATTCCTCATCGGACACGTCAGAGGGATAGCCGGCACGACCTGCGCTCATGCCCAAAAACGCAAACCTCACCCATTCAGTTCATAACAGCCTCTAGGACGTTAACCAATATTCTGTTATATCAGTATTTGACGATATGACTGGCACCAACGAGCGCGGTCAAGCGTGGCTATCTACTTATTAAGCCCGCTATAGCGCCTACTACTTTCGATGGCGTGCCTGCGAACAGTGTCGGCCGGCGCGAGGCTTGAATCGAAGCAGTCGATCGCGTGAATACGGCCTTCGCAAGCCACACCCGGAGGCAGTGACAGTCTTCGTGAAAGTTCACGGTGGCAGGATTTGTGCGTTGCCGCACGAACCCGAATCTGTACCGGTAACTCCGCAAGTCCGCCGGCGATTCTCCCTCACGACAGGCGCGGGCCGAGCCGCGCCTTCGGCATCCGCACGCGGGACGCCGAGATCGAGAGGGCGCGCGGTCGGTTAGGCCGGGATCGCCCGAGGAGGCCGTGATGAAGATCCTGATTGCCGCCACGCCGCTCACCGGCCACGTGAACCCGCTGCTCGCCATCGGCCGCGCCGCCGCCGCCCGGGGCGACACCGTGCAGGTGCTGACCGACCCGGCCTTCCAGGCCAAGGTCGAGGCGGCGGGCTTGGGCTTCGCGCCCTACGCGGACAACGATTCCGCCGGCTTCCTGGAGACGGCGCTGCCCGCCGGCCCGGAGCGGTTCCGGAGCGAATTCCAGCGGCGCTTCATCGATCCCATGCCGGTCCAGGCCGCCGCCCTGCGGGCCCTGATCGCCGCGGATGCGCCGGACGTGATCGTGGCCGGCAGCATGTTCCTCGGCGTTCTGCCGCTGCTCCTCGACAGGGCGCCGCGCCCGCCGATCGTCACCGCCAACATCAGTTTCCTGTTCCTCGAACGGCCCGACCACGCTCCGATCGGCCTGGGCCTGCCGCCCGCCCGCGACCCGTCCGAACTCGCCCGCTACGCCGCCCTGAAGGCGGGCATGGATGCCGCCTTCGCCAACCCGGTCCGGGCCTACGCGGACGCGCAGCTCGCGCG
>NZ_VRVD01001017.1:0-1089 GCF_008040015.1 Methylobacterium sp. WL18
GAAATCGGCCGCTACGGCCTGGCCCTCGCGGTGCTGGCGGTGGCGCTTATTGCGGCCGATTTCGGCACCACGCTGACGTTCGGGGCGCGCCTCGGCGCCGGCGCGCCGGAGATGCGGGCGGCGGAGTTCGGTCGCATGATCTCGGCGCGGCTGCTCCTCGGCGGCGCCACCGGATTGCTGCTGCTCTGCGCCCTGCCGCTGCTGCCCGAGGAGATCCGGCCGGCGCTGGCCCTCGCCGCTCTGCTGATGCCGCTCGCGGCGGCGCGCTTCCAGGATTCCCTGTTCCAGGTCTGCGGGAAGCCGGGCTGGTCGGTCTGGCCGTCGCTGGCCAACGCCGTGACCTTGGTCGGCGGAACGGCACTCGCGCTCTGGTTGCAGCTCCCCGAGGCGGCCCTGAGCGTCGTCGCGGTGGCCTCGGGCATCGTCTACGGCGTGGTCGGGTTGCTCCTGGCCGCGAGGCTTCTCCCCTTGCGCCCCGCCTCCCTGGCGCATGGCTGGGCGACGATCCGGGCCGCGGCCGGCGTGGGGATCTCGAACGCCCTCGGCTCGCTCAACGGCCGCATCAGCTTGATCATGCTGGCGGCGCTGGCGGGAGCGGCCGAACTCGGCCAGTTCACCGCGGGCTTCCGGTTCTTCGAGCTCGGCGCCGCGGTGGCGATCACCCTGTGCGCGCCACTCGTGCCGGTCTTCGGCCGGGCCGTCGGCGCCCTCAATGCCGGCCGCACGCGATCCGGCACCGACCGCCTGCGCGCCAGCGTGCGCCCGGCGCTGATCGTGATCCTGGCGGCCGCGGGGGCCGGAACCGTGGCGGCCTGCGCGGTCGCCGACCCCCTGGTGCGGTTGATCTTCGGGCCGGATTTCGCTGCGGCGGCGCCGGTCCTGCGGATCGCAGCCGCGATGAGCGCCCTGTTGATCACCGCCACAGTGCTGTTCGCCGGCCTCGTTCCCCTCGGCCGGACCGGCTTCGCGGTGCGCGGCAGCGCGGCCGCCTGCGCCACGAACCTGGCCGCGTGCGCGGTGCTGATTCCCCTCGATCCGCTGCTCGGCGCGGCCTGGGCCGCCCTGCTGGCCGAGGTCGCGATGCTGGCG
>NZ_VRVD01001018.1:0-1088 GCF_008040015.1 Methylobacterium sp. WL18
GCCCGCAGGAGCGCGTCGCGCGCTGGACCGCGGGCTATCGGCCCGTCTCCGGCCGTCCCGACGAGTTCCTGGGCGGCGACGGCGCCCCCCGGGGGGCGTGGCCGCGCCTGCTCGACCATCTCGGGGCGCTCACCGAGCCGGAGATCCTGGCCCGCTTCGTCTCGGCCGAGCGGCACATCCGGGATGCCGGCATCTCGTTCCGGATCTCCGGCGACCAGCGCGAGCATCCCTGGCCGCTCGACTGCCTGCCCCTGGTGGTCGAGGCCGCCGAGTGGCGCGACCTCAGCGCCGGGATCGTCCAGCGCGCGGAACTGATGGAGGCGATCCTCGCCGATTGCTACGGCGAGGGCCGCCTGGTCGCCGACGGGCTGCTGCCCGCCGCGATCGTGGCCGGGACGCCCGAGTTCCTCCACCCCCTGCACGGGGTCGCGCCCCCCGGGGGCCACTACCTGAAGCTCTACGCCGCCGATCTCGGCCGGGGGCCGGACGGGCGCTGGCAGGTCTTGGCCGACCGGACGCAGGCGCCCTCGGGCCTCGGCTGGGCGCTGGAGAACCGCATGGTCCTGGCCCGGACCTTCCCGGACTTCTTCCAGGACCTCCACGTCGAGCGCCTGCCGGCCTTCTTCCAGGCGTTTCGCGATGGGCTGGCGCTCGGGGCCGAGCGCTCCGACCCGCGCATCTGCCTGCTGACCTCGGGGCCCTACAGCAGCACCTATGTCGAGCAGGCGGCGTTGGCCCGGTATCTCGGCCTGATGCTGGTCGAGGGCGACGACCTCGTCATGCGCGACGGCGCGCTGCACGTGCGCACCGTCTCGGGCCTGAAGCGGGCCGACGCCCTGTGGCGGCGGATCGACGCCGACTACCTCGACCCCCTCGAGCTGAACCCGGCCTCGCGCCTGGGCGTGCCCGGGGTGATCGAGGCCCTGCGCAACGGCTCCCTGGTGATGGCCAACATGCCGGGCTCCGGGCTGGTCGAATCCGCCGCGCTCGCCCCGTATCTCGACGGCATCGCCCGCCGGCTGCTGGGCGCGCCCCTGCGGCTCGGGCATCCCCGGGCCTGGTGGTGCGGCGACCTCGAAGGCCTGGCC
>NZ_VRVD01001019.1:0-1086 GCF_008040015.1 Methylobacterium sp. WL18
TGTTTGGTTGCGGAACGTCGTTGGGATGTGGCACGCTGGGCGATCAAAGCCTACGCTTGGCGGTTCGAGGGTGTGCGCCGCCGTGTTGCCAGGAGGGCTCGTTGATGCTCGCCATCCATCCCCAGGCCCGCACCACTCCGGCTGTCCGCGCCGAGATCGCCCGCTCGCCCGAGAGCTCCGGGGTGCTGGCCAAGCGCTACGGCGTCTCCACCGAGACCATCCGCAAATGGCGCAAACGCGGCCCCGATGCCTGTCAGGATCGCTCGGCGCGACCCCATAAGCTGCCCTGGCGCGCCAGCGATGAGGAGCGCGCCATCGTGTGCGCGCTCCGCCGCTCCACCGGCTTTCCCCTCGATGCGCTGACCTTCGTTGTCAGCCACTTCCTGCCGCACCTGAACCGGGACGCCGTCTACCGCATCCTCAGGGCGGAGGGCCTCAACCGGCTGCCGCCCGCCGAGCAGGCCCGGAAGCTGCACGGCACCTTCAAGGACTACGAGGTCGGCTTCGTGCATGTCGACGTGAAGCACCTGCCCAAACTGCGTGACCGTGACGGTACCACCCGCAAACGCTACCTCTACGTCGCCATCGACCGCGCCTCCCGCTACGTGCACCTCGCGGTCAAGGACGACGAGACCACCGCCTCGGCGGTGGCCTTCCTCACGGACGCATTCGACGCCTTCCCCTTCCGGGTCACCCACGTGCTCACCGATCGGGGCTCCTGCTTCACGGCCGATGCTTTCGAGGCAGCCTGCGAGCGGCACGGGGTGCAGCATCGCAAGACGCGCCCGTACACGCCGAAGACCAATGGTATGGTCGAGCGCTTCAACGGCCGGGTGCAGCGGGAGGTGTTGGGCATCATGATCTACAGCCACGCCGACCTGGAGATCGTGCTGCGCGGCTTCAACGCGGCCTATAACGGTCGCCGTCAGCGCGTGCTCGAAGGTCTCTCGCCCGAGATGGTGCTGCGCCAGCGTCTCGAAGCTGATCCCGCGCTCGCCAATCCCACCCACAGACCGCCCAGCCCAAGCCTCATCAAACGCGCCCTTCGCATCGTCGCAGACGCCAAGGAGGTCTCGCATCCAGACA
>NZ_VRVD01000101.1:0-10996 GCF_008040015.1 Methylobacterium sp. WL18
CGCCGAGCGTGTTCGGCGACCTGCCGCGCCTGCTGGAGCGGGCCGGGCCGGGCCTCGAGGGCGGCGGCACGATCACCGGCATCTTCTCGGTGCTGATCGACGGCGACGACCACAACGATCCCGTGGCCGACAGCATCCGCGGCACCCTCGACGGCCACGTCGTGCTGGACCGGGCCATCGCCGACCAGGGGCGCTACCCGGCGATCAACCTGCTCGGCTCGATCTCGCGCCTGGCCGACCTGGTCTGGACGCCGCAGCAGCGCGAGCTGGTGCGCACGCTCAAGAGCCTGATCGCCCGGTTCGAGGATTCCCGGGACCTGCGCCTGATGGGCGGCTACCAGGCCGGCACCGACCCGGAGCTCGACCAGGCCGTGGCCCTGGTCCCGAAGATCTACGCCGCCCTCCGGCAGGACCCGGGCGACCCGCAGAGCCTCGACGCGTTCCTGGATCTCGCCAACGCCCTGCGGGCGGGCGGATGAGGCGCCGAAAGCTTCACGCAAGCGACTCCTGATCTGAAGTCCTGCAACGTCGTCCAACAACGGAGATTCGCGTCATGGGTCTGTATGGTGTGCTCAACAGCGGTGTCTCCGGGATGAACGCCCAGTCCAACCGGCTCGGCGTCGTCGCGGACAACATCCAGAACCAGAACACGGTCGGCTACAAGCGCGGATCGACGCAGTTCTCCTCGCTCCTGACCGAGTCCGGCAGCGGATCCTACGATTCCGGCAGCGTGACCACGGTCGTGCGTCACGACATCGGCAGCAAATCCAACATGACCGCGACGACGAGCGCGTCGGATGTCGCGATCAGCGGCAACGGATTCTTCGTCGTCAAGGATGCGGGCGGCAAGACGGCACTCACGCGCGCCGGAAACTTCGTCATCGATGCCAAGACAGGCGATCTGGTGAACGCCGCGGGCATGCATCTGCAGGGCTACAGCCTGGCTTCGGGCACCCCGATCCTGTCGATGAACAGCTTCAATGGGCTGGCGCCGGTCAACCTCGCCTCGATGGGCATGCAAGCCCATCCAAGCACGGCGGGGAGCATCACCACGGGCAATCTCAACAGCAACGCAGAAAATAAAGGCGGCGCTCCAAGCCCCTCCAACTATACGTCTGCGACGAGTTTCGTCACCTACGATAATCTTGGGAACCCGTTTCAGGCCGACTTGTATCTCGTGAATAATTCAGACGGAAACTGGCAGGCTGCAGCCTACAATCACACGAACAAAGCTCTTATCCCGGGAACGACGACGCCCCTGACATTCGACACGTTCGGAAAATTGTCGAATTCGGCTTCAATGAGCTTCACCGTCCCCAACGGTCAGCCGTTTAAGCTAGATTTCGCGAACCTGACACAGATGGCTGGCGATTTCACATTTCAAGGTCGGGTGGATGGGAACAAGCCGCAAATCGTCGATCATGCGGCGATCGACACGGATGGCACGGTCTACGCGGTCTACCAGGACGGCCAGACGGCCGCCGCATTCCGCATCCCGCTCGCGACCGTGGCGAGCCCGGACAACCTGACCCCGCGCTCGGGAAATGTGTTCGAAGTCACCACCGGGTCGGGCGCCCCGGAAATCAATTTCGCCAATGTCGGCGGCCGCGGATCGATCGAATCGCATTCCCTTGAGGACTCGAATGTCGACCTGGGCAACGAATTGGCCACGATGATCGAGTCGCAAACCGGATACGGTGCCAACTCGAAGGTGTTCCAGACCGGCACCGAGATGCTCGAGACCCTCGTGAACCTGAAGCGCTGACGCTCGGCTGAAGGAGACCGGGGATGAGTCTTTCCGTTGCCATGAAGGCGGCGCGCGGCGCCTTGCAGGCGAACGCGACCGCCACCGGCGTGGTGTCGCGCAATATCGCGGGCGTCGACGATCCGGCCTATTCGCGCAAGATCGCGTCACTGGTAACCACGGACGGGCCGGTCCGGGTCGTCATCAGCCGTGCCAGCGACACGCTGCTGTTCGACAAGACGATCCACAGCACGTCGGAACTCGCCGGGCGGACGGAGATCCTCAAGGGCCTGCAAAGCCTGGAGGACACGGTCGGAGACACGGAGGAGGGCCGGTCCATCTCCGCCAGGATCGGGGCCGTCAAGACGGCGCTCGCGAATGCTGCTGGCCAGCCCAACGACATCAATCTGGCCAAGGCCGCCGTCGCGGCCGCGAAGGATCTGGCGCGGTCCCTGAACCAGGCGAGCACGACGATCCAGAAGGTGCGCTTCGACGCGGATCAGGCGATCGCCCATTCCGTCGGGACGATCAACGGCCTGCTCGGGGATTTCGACAAGGCCAACAAGGCCGTGGTGTTCGGCACCGCGACAGGGGCCGACATCAGCGACGCCCTCGACAACCGCGACAAGATCCTTGCGCAGCTGTCCCAGGAGATCGGCATCCATACGTCGGTCCGGGCCGGCAACGACATGGCGATCTACGCCGACAATGGCGCGCCGCTGTTCGATCGCCTCGCCCGGCCGGTGACCTTCGCACCGACCTTGGCGTTCGGAGCCGGCACCACGGGCAACGCCGTCCTGATCGACGGCATCCGCGTGACCGGCAGCGGCTCGATGATGCCGGTCCAGGCCGGACGCATCGTCGGGTTGATGACGGTGCGCGATGAGGCGGCCGTCACCTATCAGAAGCAATTCGACGCGATCGCCGGGGGCCTGATCAACGCCTTCGCCGAGACGGACAAGAACTCGGCGGCCGGGACGGCCCTGGCGGGCCTGTTCACCAACGCCGGCAACACGGCGCTCCCCACGGCAATCACCGGGCTGGCCAGTTCCATCCAGGTCAATGCCAAGGCGGATCCGGAGCAGGGCGGCAATCCGTTCACCCTGCGCGACGGCGGCATGAATGGGGGCGCGCAGTACAGGTACAACGACACCAATGCCGCCTCGTATTCCGACCGTCTCCGGGCGCTGCAATCCGCGCTTGGAGCCGAGCGCCCCTTCGCTCCAGATACGGAACTCCCTGCCTCCACTGCGCTACTGACCGCTGCTAACGCTTCGGTGAGTTGGCTCGAAGCCACCCGCAAGGCGGCCTCGACTCAAGTGGACAAGGAATCGGCCGTCCTGAACAGCGCGTCGAATGCCCTCTCGAACGCCACCGGGGTGAACCGGGACGAGGAGGTGGCGACGATGCTCGAACTCGAGAAGTCCTACGCCGCGTCCGCCAAGCTCCTCGCGGCGGTCAACGCGATGCTTCAGACCCCTCTGGATGCCGTGAGGTAGCGTCATGAAAGCGAGCTTCATCTCCACGGCGACGCTATTGAACAGCACGCGCTGGGATATGGCCCGACTGCAAGCCGGGATCGTCAAATCCAACATTGAAATCGACAAGGGCCGCTATGCCGATGTCGGCCTCGAACTGGGCTATAAGACCGGGCTCACCCTGGATCTGCGGCAGCAATTGGACGACAGCGTCGCGCAGAAGCAGCGCAACGACTTGACCAGCGTTCGCCTCGCCGCCAGCCAGAGTGTGCTCAACCAGATTCGCTCGGAGGGTGAGGCGTTCCTGGCCCTGGTCGCGCCCGGGAAGCTGAGCGATAGCAGCGCGAGCGTCATCACCCAGGCGGCGGCGACGAAGCTCACGTCGTTCATCGCGCAGATGAACACGTCGACCGCAGGCCAATTCGTGTTCGCCGGGATCAACACCGAGCAGCGTCCGCTCAAGGGCTACGAAACGTCCCCGCAATCGGATGCCAAGAAGGCGTTCGCGGACGCCTTTCAGACCGCGTTCGGCTTCCAGCCGGGAACCCAGCCCGGTTCTGCCAAGATCACCGCGGCGCAGATGCAGAGCTTTCTCGACGGGCCGGCCACCGCGCTGTTTGCGGACCCGCTATGGGGGAAAAACTGGTCGAATGCTGCGAACACCAACATTCGAACTGACATCAGTCCCAGTGAGACTGTGGAAACTTCGGCTAATGCCAACGCCCAAGCGTTCCGTCAATTGGCGATGCTGTACTCGATCGGTTCGGATATCGGCTTGGGCAGTCTGTCTTCGGCGACCCAGGAGGTCGTGTACGACAAGCTGCGCAGCATCTCCGGTCAGGCCACGCTCGCGGCCACGTCGATCCAGGCCGATCTCGGCACGATCGAGGCTAGGCTCGTGACCCTGGGAAATCAGCACGAGGCTCGAAAGACGATCCTGACAGGGGGGGTCACCGCCCTGGAGGGGGTCGACGCGGCGGAAGCCAAGACGCGCCTCGATGGCCTCACGACGCAGCTTCAGATCTCGTATTCTTTGACCAGCCAGATCAAGAAGCTCAATCTCATCGATTACGTTTGATTTTATACTATAGAATATCGGTGGCTGGCCGTCGCTTTATCCCGAAATCAGGATTGTTACGGCCAGTTCCCGTCCCACGCGAGAGGCAGAATCTGCGATGTACGGCGCGTCTTACGCGGAAATCATGGAAGACTCGCCCGCCCTGGCCCGGGAGCGCGAGCGCGAGGCCTTCGACCGGGCCATCGATCTGATGAAGCGGGCCGAGGCGTCCGACGCCCCGGTCCAGGCGCGCTCGGAGGCGGTCAGCTTCGTGCAGCGCCTCTGGAGCCTGCTCATCGACGACCTCGCGAAGCCCGAGAACGAGTTGGCCGTCCCGTTGCGGGCCGATCTGATCTCGATCGGTCTCTGGAACATGAGCCAGACCGACCAGATCATCCGCGGTGACGCGTCGAGCTTCGAGAGCCTGATCTACGTCAACACGATGATCCGGGATGGCCTGCGATGAGCCGCTCCATCAATCTCAGCCTGCGCGGCCGCGAGCGGATCTTCATCAACGGCGCCGTCCTGCGGGTCGACCGCAAGGTGACGATCGAGCTGCTCAACGACGCCACCTTCCTGCTCGAGGCCCATGTCCTGCAGGCCGAGGAGGCGACCACGCCGATCCGGCAGCTCTACTTCATCGCGCAGGCCATGCTGATCGACCCCAGGAACGCCGAGCGGGTCCGGGCGGCCTACGACGCCGTGGAGTGGACCTATCTCGACCGGGGGCCCGATCCCAGCATCGTGGCGGCCCTCGCGACGGCGCGCGGCTTCCTCGATACCGGGCGCGCCTTCGACGGGCTGCGCATCCTGCGCGGCCTGTTCGAGCCCGAGGACGCGCACGGCGCTCGGTTGGTGACTGGTCTTTCCGATCCCGGGGCCATCGGGCGACCCGGGGCCACGAATCCCGTTTGACGGAGGCAGAACCATGAGCGTGCCGGTCACCACCAACACCTCATCGACGGCCGATGCGGCCGCGAAGGCCCAGGACGCCAAGAAGGCCCAGGACGCCAAGAAGGTTCAGGCCGAGAAATCGAATACGCTGAACTACGACAACTTCCTGCGCCTTCTCCTGGCGCAGATGAAGAACCAGGATCCGACCGCGCCGATGAAGTCGACCGAGTATATGGGTCAGCTCGCGTCGTTCTCGCAGGTCGAGCAGAGCGTCAATGCGAACACCAAACTCGACTCGCTGCTCAAGTCCGCGACCCAGACGCAGGCGCAGGGCCTGGTCGGCCGCACCGTCACCTCGGCCGACCAGTCGATCAGCGGGAAAGTCACCGCGGTTCAGGTCACCGACACGGGCGTGATCGCGCATCTCAACACCGGCAAGGACCTCCCGTACGGTCCCGGCGTGACGGTCTCCTGAGGCCGTCTCGCGGCGCCCGGCCCGGCGGGGTCTTCCGCGCCGGCCGTCCCGGCGTTTCGATCGCCGCGCGGGGAGAATCCCGCACCTCTCCCGTTCCCAGGGCCCTTGTCCGTGATTCCACGTCCCGCATCATGAACGAAGTCGACGCCCTCGAACTCGTCCGCACCGCCATCTGGACGATCATCGTCGCCTCCGGCCCGACGGTGGCGGCCGCGATGGTGGTGGGCACGCTGATCGCGCTCTTCCAGGCCCTGACCCAGATCCAGGAGGTGACCCTCACCTTCGTGCCGAAGATCGTCGTCACCCTGCTGGTGATGATCGCGACCGGATCCTTCGTCGGCGGACAGATCTACACCTTCACCGAGCTGGTCTACGGCAAGATCATCTCCGGGTTCTGAGCCGGCGCGGCCGGCCGGCACCGCGCCCCGGCGGCGGGATCGGGCGGGGCCTCACGGCTGCGCGCAATGCAGGCGCAAGCTTGGTGAGCCAGAACCGGGGGCGGGCACGGGGGGATCGTAAGCGTGGCAGCGGCCGTAGACGTCTTCACGCCGGAGCGGAAAGTCCGGCGCGACATCTGGTTCGCGGTCGGAATCATCGCCATCCTGGCGGTCCTGTTCCTGCCGGTGCCCGCCGTTCTGATCGATATCGGGCTGGCGCTCTCGATCGCGCTGTCCGTGCTGATCCTGATGGTGGCGCTCTGGATCCAGAAGCCTCTGGAATTCTCGTCCTTCCCGACGATCCTGCTGATCGCCACGCTGCTGCGCCTGGCGCTCGGCATCGCGACGACCCGCCTGATCCTCGCCAACGGCGACGCCGGCGTCGACGCGGCCGGCCACGTCATCCAGGGCTTCTCGCAATTCGTCATGAGCGGCGACTTCGTGATCGGCCTCGTGGTCTTCGCGATCCTGATCACCGTGAATTTTTTGGTGATCACCAAGGGGGCGACCCGCATCGCGGAAGTCGGCGCGCGGTTCACCCTGGACGCGATCCCGGGCAAGCAGATGGCGATCGACGCCGACCTCTCCGCCGGGCTGATCGACGACAAGCAGGCCCAGCAGCGCCGGCGCGAGCTCGAGGAGGAGAGCGCGTTCTTCGGCTCCATGGACGGCGCCTCGAAGTTCGTGCGCGGCGAGGCGGTGGCCAGCCTGATCACCATCGCGGTCAACATCTTCGGCGGGATCATCATCGGCGTCACCCGCCACGGGCTGCCGCTGGCCACCGCGGCCGACGTCTTCACCAAGCTCTCGGTCGGGGACGGCCTCGTCTCGCAGATCCCGGCGCTGATCGTGTCGCTCGCCGCGGGCCTGCTGGTCTCGAAGGGCGGCACGCGGGGCACGGCGGAGCAGGCGGTGCTGGGCCAGCTCAGCGCCTATCCGCGGGCGCTGTTCGTCGCCTCCGGCCTGATGATGCTGTTCGCGATCATGCCGGGGATGCCGTTCATCCCCTTCGCCGGCCTCGGCATCCTGATGAGCGTCGTCGCGTACCTGATTCCCCGCCGGATCGCCGAGGCCGAATCGAAGGTCGCGGCGCAGACGAAGGCCGTGGAGGACCAGAAGCTGCTCGCGCAACGCGAGAGCGAATCCGTGAAGGACTCGCTCAAGACCGCGGAGATCGAGCTGCGCCTCGGCAAGCACCTCGCCGTGCAGATGCTGAGCGCGCAGGGCGAGCTGGCCCAGCGGGTCGGACGGATGCGCCGGAAGTTCGCCCAGCAATACGGGTTCGTGGTTCCGGACATCAAGCTGGTCGAGGCCGTCACCGTCGCGAGCAAGACCTACGAGATCGCGATCCACGGCACCGTCATCGCCGCCCAGCAGGTGCGCCCGGGCGAGGTGCTGATCGTCGTCGGCGACGGGCCGATGCCGTCGCTGATCGGCGAGGAGGTGCACGAGCCGGCCTTCGGCATGAAGGCGGTCTGGGTGCCGGAGGCCTATGCCCAGGAGGCCCGCCGCGAGGGCTTCAGCCCGATCGACTGGCATTCGGTGATGCTGACCCACGTCAGCGAGGTCATCCGCAACAACCTGCCGCAGCTCCTGTCCTACAAGGACCTGCGGATGCTGATCGACCGGCTCGATCCGGAATACAAGCGCCTCGTCGAGGACATCTGCCCGTCGCAGATCTCGTATTCCGGCCTGCAGGCCGTGCTCAAGCTCCTGCTCGCGGAGCGGGTCTCGATCCGGAACCTGCACCTGATCATCGAGGCCATCGCCGAGATCGTGCCCCATGCCCGCCGCGCCGAGCAGATCGCCGAGCATGTCCGGCTGCGGATCGCGCAGCAGATCTGCGGCGACCTCGCCGAGAGCGGCACCCTCAACGTGCTGCGGCTGGGCAGCCGCTGGGACCTCACCTTCCACCAGGGGCTCAAGCGCGATTCGAAGGGCGACGTCTACGAGGTCGACATCGATCCGCGCCTGATCGAGCAGTTCGGCGTCGAGGCGTCGGAGGCGATCCGGGCCCACATGAAGACGTCGCACAAGTTCGCCCTGGTCACCGCCCCCGAGGTCCGCAGCTACGTGCGGATGATCATCGAACGCATCTTCCCGACCGTCGCCGTGCTGTCGCATGTCGAGATCGCCCGCGGCGTCGAGATCCGGTCGCTCGGCACCATTTCGTGACCTTCGACGTCTCGGACTCGGTTCTCGGCGTGTTCATGATCTTCTGCCGGATCGGCGGCTGCATGCTCATCGCGCCGGGCCTCTCGAGCGCGCGGGTGGCGCCGCGCATCCGCCTCCTCATCGCCCTGACGGTGAGCCTGGCGCTGGCGCCCATGCTGCTGCCGAAGCTCGGGGACGGGCTGCGGGCGTCGGCGCCGGCCGACATCCTGTGGTGGATCGCGTGCGAGACGCTGACCGGGCTGGCCATCGGCCTGTTCGGGCGGGCGTTCTTCTACGCCCTCGAGACGATGGGGACCGCCATCGCGACGATGATCGGCCTCGGGGGGATCCCCGGGACGCCGGTCGCCGACAACGAAGCGGAATCCGTCGCCGGCTCGCTCATCATGATGGCGGCGACGATGCTGGTCTTCGCCACCGACCTGCACTGGGAGTTGTTCCGGGGGCTGGTCGCCTCCTACGACCGCATCCCGCCGGGCAACCCGTTCGGATCGCGCCCGATGCTGGCCGGGCTGGTCGACCGGACCGGCGCCGCCTTCGTCATGGCCCTGCGGCTGGCGAGCCCGTTCATCGTCTACTCGATGGTGGTGAACTTCGCGCTCGGGCTCGCCAACAAGCTCACGCCCCAGATCCCGATCTTCTTCATCGCGACCCCGTTCATCCTGTTCGGCGGCCTGATGCTGTTCATGCTGCTCTCGACCGATCTGTTCGGACAATTCATCCTCGCCTACGGGCAATGGCTCAGGAGAGGCTGAGATGCGCGCGCGACTCGGCCGGGCGACCCGGCTCCTCCACGTGCAGGACCAGCTGCACCGGCGCGCCGAGCGGGATCTCACCCAGGCGGAGCGCCGGGTGCAGGCGGTCGACGCGGCTCAGGCCGACGTGATCCGCGCCCTCAACGAGGCCTCCGCCTTCCTCGAGCCGCTGCGCGATTCGGCGGTCCGGCGCCTGAAGAACCTGGCGATCGAGGCGCAGGGCCTGCGGACGGCGCGCGACCAGGCCGCCCAGAACCTGCTGACGCAGGCCACGCAGCACAAGCGGGCCGAGCGGTGGGTCGACGGGCTCGAAGCGGAGCGCCGGCAGCAGGCGGAGAAGCAGGCCTGGGCCGAGCGCCTGGACAGCCTGGTGGGTCCCGCCCTGAGTCCCGGGTCGAGTCCCGGATCGAGTCCCGCACAGGCAAGCCTCCGGTCAGCCAGGCCTGATAGTCGCCTTGATCAATCAACATCCCCGATGGGTTCGGTCGAACCCGGTGACCGGACTTGTCCTGGTCATGAACATCCGGACACGAGAGCGCCGTGAGCGTCCAGCCTCCCTCCGATATCGTCCTCGACGTCGCGCGCGCCGCGGATCCCGCACGCTATCAGGCCGCCGTCACCAAGCTCACGCAGGCCGCCCCGGGCACCTTCGCGGATGCGCTGGGGGCGGCCTCGGCCGGGGGGGCGGGCGTCCCGGCCGCGCCGCAGGCGAATATCGATTCGGTCCTGACGCGGTTCCGCACCGCCGCGACCCTTCCGCCCCCGCGGGCCAAGGGCACGCCGCCGCAGGAGTTCGAGGCCTTCGTCCTGCAGACCTTCATCGAATCGATGCTGCCCCAGAACGCCACCGCCGTCTTCGGCAAGGGCAATGCCGGCTCGATCTGGAAGTCGATGATGGCCGAGCAGATCGGCGCCCAGATCGCCAAGGCCGGCGGCATCGGCATCGCCCGCATGCTGGAGGCCGCCCACCCGCCGGCCGGACCGGACGCGGCGGCGGATCCCGCGGCGTCGCGGATCGGCTGACCCTTCCGGGAAGGCCGCGCTCTCACTCCATGTCCGGACGCCCTGCATGCTGCTCTCATCCCTGACCCGCCTCGAAGCCACCATCGACGCCGAGACGGACGCCCTGACGATCCACGACATCAGCGACCAGGACGAATTCAACCGCCGCAAGAGCCAGAGCCTGGTGGAGCTGTCGCGGCTGGGCCGGACGATCGGCTCGACCCCGCTGAGCCCGCCGGAGATCGAATGCCTGGAGCGGGTGCGCGCCAAGCTGCGCCGCAACCACGAGCTCCTGGCCATCCACCTGCGGGCCATGCAGGAGGTGTCGGACATCGTCACGACCATGATCCAGAGCGCGGAATCCGACGGCACCTATTCGGCCGCCCTGCGCTATCAGGAGTAGCAGCCCGTGCTCCGAATCGTCATCACGGGCCTCTGGATCTGCGCCATCACGGTGCTGTCCAGCTACGCGGTCGTCTCCTGGATGCCGGACTTCCCCAAGGCGAAGTCCGAGGAATACCTGGAAGGCCTGACCTATCAGAAGCTGAAATCGCTCAACATCCCGGTCATCGCCGACGGGACCGTCCAGGGCTACATCATGGCCACCGTCGTGTTCACGGCCGATTCGCACCTGCTCAAGGGGCTCGGCGTCACCCCGGCGCCGTTCGTCCTCGACGAGTCGTTCCGCCAGATCTACGGCGACGGCGACCTCGATTTCCGCAACCTGAAGAAGTACGACATCAACAAGCGCCTGGCCGAGATCAAGCTCAAGGTCAACGAGCGGCTCGGATCGGAAGTCGTCAAGGACGTGATGATCGAGAACTTCAATTTCGTGACCAAGAAGGACATCCGGTCGTAGGGCGACGACACCGGCCGCGGTCGGACGGCCCTGTCCGGGCCCCGGCGCGAACCCGGCAGCCGGCCGCGGCCTGACGGCTTCATCCTCTCGGAGCGCGCCGCGCGGCGTGGCGCCGATCTCAGG
>NZ_VRVD01001020.1:0-1085 GCF_008040015.1 Methylobacterium sp. WL18
GGATGCCGGCGCGACCCGCGACCTCGCCGGCCACGCCTACGCGGCCGGCGAAGCCCCGACCTTCGGCGCCTACAGGAGCCCGTAACATGTTACGCATCGGCATCGACGCGCACGTGCTCACCGGCAAGCCCCAGGGCAGCCGCACCTGGCTCGTGAACATCATCGGCCGGGCCGCCGCCCGCCATCCGGACGCGACCTACGTGGTCTATTCCGGCGACCCGGAGGCCTGCGCCCGCCTCGTCTCGGGCGCCAACATCGAGCACCAGAGGCTGCCGCGGGTGCCGGCGAGCCTGCGCCTGCTCGCGATCTGGCCGTGGCTGGTCTTCCGCGACCGCCTCGACACCCTGCTGACCACCTACATCGCCCCGCCGCTGGTGCCGGGCAACCGCCAGGTGGTGGTAGTCCACGACATCCTGTTCGAGACCCATCCCGAGTTCTTCACGTGGCGGATGCGCTGGCGGAACCGGATCCTCACGCGGCTCTCCGCCCGGCGCGCCAAGCTGGTCCTGACCATCTCCGATTACAGCCGCGACTCCATCGCGAAGGTCTACGGGATCGACCGCAGCCGGATCGCAGAGGTGCGCTGCGGCTCGACCCCGCCGCGGGCTTCGGCCGAGCGGCATCCGCTCGCGGACGGGCGCCCGTACCTGCTGATGGTCGGCCGCCTGGAGCCGCGCAAGAACCTCGGCCTGGTGCTCGACGCGTTCGCGCGCCTGCCCCAGGGCGCGGCCCGGCTGATCGTGGTCGGCAAGGGCGACGGCGAGCGACCCGAGACCCTCGACCGCCTGACCCGGACCCCGGACGCGGTCCACATCGCCGGCATCGACGACAACGGCCTGTCCGATCTCTACGGCCGGGCCGCCGCGCTCGTCTTCCCGAGCCGCGGCGAGGGCTGGGGCATCCCGGTGCTCGACAGCCTCGCCCGGGGCACGCCGGTGATCGCCTCGAGCCTCACCGCGATCCCGGAGGCGGGGGGCAGCGCGGCGAGCTACTTCGATCCGGACGCCCCGGACCGGGTCGAGCGGCTGGCGGAGCTGATGGGCGCCGCGATCGACGGGCGGCTGCCGTTCGACGCGATCGCCGCC
>NZ_VRVD01001021.1:0-1084 GCF_008040015.1 Methylobacterium sp. WL18
ACCCTGCCCTGCCGCGCCGGGGCGAGGGAACGCGCGCGCTGCCACGCCGACCGGCTCCCCCCTCGGGGCGTCCCGGACCGGCCGCAGACGCTTGACCCTCGGCCAAGCCCGTGGCTTCTGGAGCCGCTGGCACCTCAGACTCCGTAGCTCAGCTGGATAGAGCAGCCGCCTTCTAAGCGGCAGGTCGTTGGTTCGAGCCCAACCGGGGTCGCCAGGTGTTTTCTGGAGGCGGCTTCGCAAGACGTCCGAGCCCGGCGCCGTCGGGTGTGTGTTGCCCCCTCGTGGCCGGCCCTGGCGTGCCCGAACGATTCGTCGGCCGCACCCTGGGTCAGCCTCCTGCATGCTGAGCCTCTCGGAGGGCCGGCCCGACGCGCATGTACCGTGCGGATTGGGGGCGAGGTCGCTCCGACAGCTGCCATCGTCGCGTCGGCTCCCGGCATGGGCGCGACGGCGATCGTCGGATCACGGCGCCGGTCCGGCGCGCTGGTTGGGTGATGCACGTGAAGCGAGTCGACCCGTCGGCGGACCCGTGAGCAGGGGACCTGACCCTGCGCCGGGCTCACGGTCTCGGTTCGTCGACTGAGGCGGACGCGCCTTCGGTGCGATGACGGCGCAGGCGTGCGCCTCGAACCCGGGCCGCCGACGCGGGCTGGGCCCCAGGACGATGCTGTCCCAGAGGCGCCGTCTGTCGCGTCGTCAGTCCCGCAGATGCGGACCGGGAAGCGCCTCCCTCAGATCGAGGCGGCGCGATGGATGCGGTGGTGTCGCGCGGCGCGCTGGCTGGCGCGCGCATTGTGCAGGCGTCGCATCCGGTCCTGATGAACCTCATCCTCGTACGATGGATCGACTGTCATCGCGGCGTGGATCGGCAGTGCGGGAAGCCTCTCGTGCTGTGGGTGTACGGTTTTCATGGCGATGTCCCTCGTCACTACTTACGCAATCGAGCTTAACCGTTCATTTGCGATTTGCAAGCGGGGCGCCAGAGCCCGTCACCATGGTATTGGCCATCGTGCACCCGGCCAGCCCCGCTTGCAAATCGCAAATGAACGGTTAAGCTCGATTGCGTAAGTAGTGACGAGGGACA
>NZ_VRVD01001022.1:0-1080 GCF_008040015.1 Methylobacterium sp. WL18
GCCGGAGCCCCCGTGCAGCCCGGACGGCCCGCCGCCGCGACCGTGCCGGAGGGCGCCCGGTTCGAGGACAGAACCTTCACGGCCGCCGCAGGCAGCCGCCGCTACAAGGTGTTCGTGCCGAGCGGCTACACCGGCCAGGCGCTGCCCGTCCTCCTGATGCTGCACGGCTGCACCCAGAACCCGGACGACTTCGCCGCCGGGACGCGGATGAACCGCCTCGCCGAGGCGCAGACCTTCCTGGTCGCCTATCCGGAGCAGCCCCAGTCGGCGAACATGCAGCGCTGCTGGAACTGGTACGCCGTCGGCGACCAGGCCCGCGACGGCGGCGAGCCGGCCCTGCTCGCCGGCATCGCCCGGGCGGTGGTGGAGGAGTTTTCCGCCGACCCGGACCGGGTCTACGCCGCCGGTCTCTCGGCCGGTGGCGCCGCGGCGGCGATCCTGGCGGCGACCTATCCGGACCTGTTCGCGGCGGTGGGCGTCCATTCGGGCCTGGCCTGCGGCGCGGCCCGGGACGTCCCCTCGGCCTTCGCCGCCATGAAGGGGCAGGGGAGCGCCCCGGGACGCAACCGGCAGGCGGTCCCGACCATCGTGTTCCACGGCGACGTCGACCGCACCGTGCACCCGGCCAACGGCGATCAGGTGGTCGCCCAGGCCATGGCGGCCACGGGCCTCGCCGAGACGGTCGACCGCGGCACGAGCCCGGGGGGCGTGGCCTACACCCGAACCGTCCGCACGGACGCCACCGGCGGGACCCAGCTGGAATACTGGGTCCTGCACGGGGCCGGGCATGCCTGGTCGGGCGGCAGCCCGGACGGCTCGTTCACCGAGCCCCGCGGCCCGGATGCGAGCGCCGAGATAGTCCGGTTCTTCCTCGTCCACGCGCGGAAGGCGGGTGGCCGAGCCTGACCCTCAAGGCGGGCTGCGGTTCAGTCGGCCTCGGCCCCGTCCGGCGCCGCGTCCAGGATGTCGGGCGACGGGGCCGGCCGCGACAGGGCCGGCCCTGTCTCATAAACACAAAAGACCCTGCCCACGATCTACTCTGAGTAGAAAACCGAGGTCGCCGTATCATTAAAAAAAAAA
>NZ_VRVD01001023.1:0-1071 GCF_008040015.1 Methylobacterium sp. WL18
GCGCCGAGGAGGCTCTGCTGTCTCGGGCACGGCGGTTGCCTGACCGGCCGCGGCGCCTCCCGTCGGAGCCGCGGCCGACGCGATCGCGTCAGCAGCTCAGGCGGCGCCCCTCGCGACGTCCGAAGGTCCGGTAATGGGCCGCACCGGACTCCATCTGGCCGTTGGCGATGGCCCGGCGGACATCGGGGTTGCAGCGCAGATACTCGCGCTCGTCGAACCCGCCATAGGCGCGCTCGCCGTAGCCCCGGTCGCCGTAGCCGCGCTCGCCGCGATCCCGACCGCGGTCATCATCGCGGTCCCGGTCGCGGTCGCCGTAATCCCGGCCGCCATAGCCATAATCGGGTCCGCGCTGAGCGAGGGCCGGCCCGAGCGCGGACATCACGCCGAAGCCGACGGCGACCGCAGCCAAAAACGCTTTCATCGTACCTGTCTCCTCACCGAGCCTGGAAACGCGTTGGGCCCCAGATGGTTCGATCGCCCCGGAGGGGGGACGGCGCGCGCGCCGGTCCCGGCGGCCACGGCCATCCCGCGCCCCGGCCGACGGAGGCGGCGGAGACTTGGAAACGGCGGATCCGCGCGACCAGCTCACGAAGCGCCCGATACCGAGGTCGCCCCGATCGCGTTCAGGAGCCAGGCCCGCCCCGGCCTGACAATCGATGGCGAATGCAAATCACCATCTTTTTCGGACTACCGCCGCCACCACGAAACAGATCACGGATTTATTTTCGATCAAAAGAAACAAATATCGATCCGAAACTTCTGATGTACTTAAATTACAACTCGCCGACCAGAACGACCATTGATGGGATCTCGCCTCTTTGCTATGGGATTATCTTCCACGACAGAGAGTTAGACGCCGATGTCCTCCCGACCCCTGGGATGTGCTGCGCGCGACGGTCTCGCCGGCGCGATGCTGGCGGCGACGTCCCTGGTCGCGCTGAGTCAGGCCGCGGCGGCGCAGCATGCGGTCGTCCTCGACGAGCTCTCGGTGGAATCGCATGGGGGGACCATGCGAAATTCCGGGCCGCCGCCGACCGGGACGATCGGCCAGCCGCCGGCCGCGTTCGCCGG
>NZ_VRVD01001024.1:0-1070 GCF_008040015.1 Methylobacterium sp. WL18
CACCACCCCCACCCCTGGCCCCTCCCCACAAGGGGGAGGGGAAAAGCTCGTTTTTTCAGTCCCTTGGCTCCAAAACCACCGGTGCGAGGCGGCGCAGCGCGCCTCGGATGAAATGGTATCCGCCCCCCGTAGGCTGCGGCGCAATCTCTCCCGGATACCGGATCGGGTCATGCCGCCCTCCGGATATCCGGCGCGGGCGCACGCTCCGGCACGGCGGCACCCGCGACCCGGGCCACCAAAAAGTCCGCTTCGGCGAGGGCCGCCAGGACCAGCAAGAAAAGCCCGAGCCCGGCGAGCGCGTAAGCGAAGCCGGTCAGGTCACGGCGGGGCCGGGGCTCGATATAGGGGATCGGGTTCCGTTCCAGGGCGGCGATCTGCGCGATGGCGGCGGCGACCGCCGGGGCGCCCTCGGCCTCGAAGGCCCGGTAGGGCACGCCGAGGCTCTTGAAGAACAGGTCGAGATGCCGCTCGGGGGCGGCCTGGGGCGTGTCCTCCCCGGCCGGCCGGTCGTGAATCGAGGGCGAGCCCTTGGTGCGCAGAAACAGCCAGTACAGGTTCGGATGCACCTTCGCGAAGGCGGCGCGCAGGGCATCCTGCACCCGCGGGTCGATCACCGCGGCGCCATCGGAAATGAACAGCAGCACGCGGGAGCCGCTGCTCTCCGGGGCGAATTGCGACAGCGCCATCGCGAGGCCGCGGGCGACGTTGGTGTAGTCGAGGCCGGGCCGGTCGATCGCCGCGATGGCGGCGCGCACGGCCGCGTGCCGGTCGGTCATGGGCATGACCAGCATCGGCGCGGTCGAGAAGGCGGTGACCGCGAACAAATCGTGCGCCCGGGCGCCGACGAAATCGGCCAGCAGGCGCCGGGACGCGGCGGCCTTCGATTCCTCCGCGCCGGAGGGCTGCCGGCCCGCAAACGTCTCGTTCATGCTGCCGGACCGGTCGATCAGCATGGAGATCTGGGCGCCGATGCCGATCCGGGTCACCGGCGCGCCGGCGCCGTAGGGACCGGCGAGCGCCACCACCAGGCCACTGACGGCGAGCACGCCCGCGCCCCGCAGCAGCCGGGC
>NZ_VRVD01001025.1:0-1070 GCF_008040015.1 Methylobacterium sp. WL18
GCCAGGGCGCGTCGCCGGAGCCCGGCGGCAGCGGCAGGTTGCGGTTGAGGCCGGTGCCGGCCCCCGCCCCGGTCTCGTCGGCATAGCCGGCATAGAACGGGAAATAGTCCGACGGGTCCGCGTGGACCGAGACGGTGAGCACGTCCCCGCGCGTATAAAAGATCCCCTGCGTGCCGTTGCCGTGGTGCACGTCGATGTCGAGGATCGCCACGGGGCCGCCTGCGGGCGCCCGCATCCGCTCGGCCGCGATCGCGCTGTTGTTGAGGAAGCAGAAGCCGCCGGCCGAATCCGCGTAGGCGTGGTGGCCGGGCGGCCGGCACAGCGCGTAGGCGTGGCCCGTCTCCAGGGCCGCGTCGGCGGACGCGACGGCGCATTGGGCCGCGCCGTAGACCGCCGCCCAGGTCCCGGCCCGGATCGGCGTCGAGGTGTCGGCGGTGTAGAGGCCGACGCGCCCGAGCAGGCCGGCGGGCGTCCGGTGCATCTGCGGCCGGGCGAAGCTGCCTGTGAGGATCTCGTCGGCGACCCCCGGGATCTCCGATCGGCGTGCCCAGGCCTCGGCCAGGAACGCGAGGTAGCCGGGATCGTGCACCGCCCGGATCGGGTCGAGGCCGTGATCGGCAGGCTCCGCGAGGGCATGGCCGCCATCCCGGGCCGCCGCGTGCAGGATGGCGTAGCGGGAGGCCTGCTCGGGGTGCGGGATCGGCGTGCCCCGCCGCAGGTACTGGTCGGGATCGTGCCGGGCGGAGGCGGCGGTGTGGAAGACGCGCATGGGAGCAGGTTAGGCGCAGCCCCGCGCCGCGTCACCCCGGCTCGGATCGAGGGGGGCCGGGTGTCCAAGGGGCTCAGCCCTTTGGCGGGGTATCGGGGCAAGCCCGATGCACCAGGGCTCCGTCCTGGACCCGCGAAAGGTCTCGACCTTTCGAATCCGGGATTTTCAGGGGTCAGGCCGTAGGCCGCCTCATCCGTGGCGCCTGTAGGCCGGCTCGTCGGGGCTGTCGACGAGCCGGCCCGCCAGGACGGGCGTCTCGGCCGCGATCTCGCGGAGCAGGGTCGGCACCCGGGCCCAGGGC
>NZ_VRVD01001026.1:0-1070 GCF_008040015.1 Methylobacterium sp. WL18
GCCGCGGACCGGTCCGACGCCTCAGGCTCGGGCCCGCCTCAGGCGGCCCGGGACTCCGCGTCCAGCCCCCTCCCCGGCCCCGGAGCCCGGAACCGGGCGAAGCGCAGGGCGAGCTCGGGCAGGATCGCCAGGGTGAGCAGCGTCGCGGTGACCAGGCCGCCCAGGATCACCAGCGCCATCGGGCCCTCGATCTCCCGGCCGGGCTCGCCCGCCCCCAGCGCCAGCGGCAGCAGGCCGAGGCCGGTGACCAGGGAGGTCATCAGGATCGGCACCATCCGGTCGGCGGCGCCCTCCACGGCGGTGGCCCGGTCCCAGGGGCGGCCCGCCTGCACCATCTGCTCGTAATGGGCGATCATCATCACGCTGTTGCGCAGGCTGATCCCCGACAGGGTGACGAAGCCGACGATCGAGCCCAGGGACAGCACGCCCCCGGTGAGCACGATCGCGACCACCCCGCCCAGCCCCGCGAAGGGCAGGGTCACCAGCACCAGCAGCAGGTTGGCCCCCGACCCGGTCACCACGGCGAGCAGCAGCACGATGCCGAACCCGGCGAGCGCGGCATGGGCGAGGAGGTCGGTGCGGGCCTGCGCCTGCGCCTCCGCGGCCCCCGCGAAGGCGACGTAGACGCCCTCCGGCAGGCGCACCGACCGGGCGATCTTGGCGCGCGCCGCCGCCACGAAGCCGGCCACGTCCCGGCCCTCGACACCCGCCGTCACGGTCTGGACCCGCTGGGCGCCCTGGTGCTGGACCTGGTAGCGGCCGGTGCTCTCGTAGATGTCGGCGACCTGGGACAGCCGGACGTAGCGCCCGCCCGGATTGCGCAGGGGCAGGTCGCCCAGCGCGCTGATCCGGCCGCGGGACCGGGCGTCGAGGATCACCAGCACGTTGAACACCGCGTTGCCGACATAGGTCTGGCCGACCGTGTCGCCCTGGTAGGCGGTGCGCACCGCCTCCAGCACCTCGATCGCGTCGAGGCCCCAGTGGCGCAGGTCCGCGGGGCGTAAGGAGGCGGTCACCTGCGGCAGCCCGGCCGGGGCGGCGAGCTGCACGTCCCGGGCCCCCCGCACCTC
>NZ_VRVD01001027.1:0-1069 GCF_008040015.1 Methylobacterium sp. WL18
TGGGCGCCGATCCGCGACCTGCTGGCCCGCCTCGGCCCCCTGGCGGTACCGGTTCTGGCGCTGGTGGCGGGCTTCCGGATGCCCGGCTACGTGTCGAGCACCATGGCGATCCCGCTGTTCAAGACGCTGGGCTACACCAACACCGACATCGCCACGGTGACCAAGCTGTTCGGCTTCTGGATCGCGCTGGGCGGCACCTTCCTGGCGAGCGCGATCATCCCGCGGATCGGCATGATGGCGAGCCTGCTGATCGGCACCGTGGTGGCCTCGGCCTCGCATCTGGCGCTCGCCTACCTCGCCTGGCACGGCGGCCATGGCGGGGCGGCGTTCTGGACCTTCGCGGTCACGGTCGGGATCGACGGCTTCGCCTACGCCTTCGCGTCGATTGTGCTGATCACCTACATGTCCCGGCTCGCGGCCACCGAGCACGCGGCCAGCCAGTACGCCCTGCTGACCTCGCTCTGCGCCCTCCCGGGAAGCGTGCTCGCCGGGTTCTCGGGCTTCGTGATCGAGTGGACCGGCTTCGCGTGGTTCTTCGTCGGCACCTCGCTGATCGGCGTGCCGGTGGCGTTGCTGTGTCTCCTGGTGGCGCGCCGCCACGGGCCGATGGAGGCGCCGGCCCGGTAACGGCCTGCAGACGAGCGGACGGTCTCCTCAGTCTTCGCGCGTCGGCGACCGCTTTTCGGGGCGCGTGTCCGGTGTTCCGCACGCCGTCCGAGCGTGTTCCAGGGCGGTGCGTCCGGCGTTGCCGGCTCTTTAGCCAAGATTAACCACGCCGAGGCCTAATGGGCTGGACGGTTGATGTCCTCCCCAGACGGGCAGCCCAGGCCACGTGCGCGGAAAAAGCCTCCGCGGGCGAACGGCGACGGCTGCCATACGGGGAAGCGCGTACGCGAGTTCCCGCATGGCCCAGGTTGCGTATTCCCGACCCGCGTACCGCGATGCCGCCTGTTTCGCGGCCCCATTCGCGGCCCCTCTCCCGGCCCCCGGGCCGGCGCCCTATCCGCGCCTCGTCTACGAGGCGTCTTACGCGCCCCCGGGCCGGGCGCCCTACCCGAGCGCCATGCGG
>NZ_VRVD01001028.1:0-1068 GCF_008040015.1 Methylobacterium sp. WL18
GGTCTCCGCGGCCGGATCCGCGCCGGTTCGCAGCAGCGCGCAGTACGAGAGCGCGCCGATCACCAGCGCGGCGCGCAGCAGGAAAGTCATCGGGCGGGCTCCGTGGCGGATGTCGCGCGCTATCGAACGCGAAAATCCGTCCGGTTTCGTGAACTCCGCCTCAACCGGTTCGGGTTTTCGCGCGCCATGGTGAACGAAGCCCGCGCACGGAAGTCTGGTTACCTTACGGAAAGCATCCCGCGCATTCGGCCAAGTCGCGCAACACTCGTTTAAGCCGCCCCTGCGACTGTCCGGTAGTCGTTTTGAAGTCGAGCCGGAGGCGCGGGACATGTCGATTGGCATTCACCGCGGCGCGTGTGAGCCTTGCCTGTAAAAAAAGCCCTGACGTCTCTGCTCGACGACCGTCTCGCGGGGCTCGTCCACGAATCCGTGGCGGATGATGCGAGCGTCCGGTTCCGGCATGAGCGCTTCCTGGTGTCGCGCCTCGCCACCGGCGTGGTGATGATGGCGGCGCTGCCGCCTTACCTGCTCTGGCGCGGGGTGCCGTCGGGCATCGAGGTGGTGGCGATCGCCAGCCTGCTGCTGCCGGTGCTGGCCGCCGTGCTGCTCGCCCGCACCGGGTGCCTCTGGATGGCGCACGCGATCTCGTCGGCCGGCCTGACCGGTCTGGTGGTCTGCCTCGCGGGCCTCACCGGCGGCGCCACATCACCGGCAGCGGTCTGGCTGGTGGCGATCCCGCTCGAGGCCCTGGTGTCCGGCTCGATGCGGGCCACCGCCGCCGCGGCATTCCTGGCCGTGCTCGGCGTCCTCGGGGTGGTCTTCCTCGGCTCCTGGGGCGGCGCCGTCCCGCTGGTGGACATCTCCGCCAGCGTCGCCCTTCCGGTCTTCGCGATCACGGCGATCGGCCACGTCGCCGCCCAGGCCCTGGAGCACATGCGCAACGAGGGCGCCTGGCGCGAGCGGCTGCGCGACAACGAGGCCCGCGACCGGCTGCTGCTGTCGGCGATCGACGACCTCGTGACCTGGCACGACCGCAACGGCCGCGTGCTGGAGGCGTCGGTCTCGGCG
>NZ_VRVD01001029.1:0-1064 GCF_008040015.1 Methylobacterium sp. WL18
CCCCCGCAGAGGGGGGAGGGAGAGCGCGCGTAACGTCCGGTCGGCCATCACGCCGCCGCCCTCCCCGGCTCTGCGACGAGACGGCGGAACGCGTCGGCCAGGTTTTCGCCGGGCGCGCCGATAGACCCGGCCCGGCCCCGGGCGACGATCCGGCCCCGGTGCAGGACCACGGCCTCGTCCTCCGGAGAAATCTCCTCGAAGATGTGGGTCGCCCACAGGACCGACAGGCCTTCCTCGCTCACCAGGGCGCGGACGATGGCCACGATGTCGGCCCGGGATTCGAGATCGAGGCCCACGGTCGGCTCGTCGAGCAGGAGCAGGTCCGGCCGATGGATCAGCGAGCGGGCGATCTCGATCCGGCGCGACTGGCCGCCCGACAGCGTGCGGACCTTGTCGTGCCTGCGGTCCGCCAAGCCGACCCGGTCGAGCAACGCGCCGACGCGCAGCTTCCCGACCGTGCGGGTGATACCGTGCAGGCTGGCGTGATAGAGCAGGTTCTGCTCGACGGTGAGGTCGGTATCCAGCGTGCGTGCCTGGAACACCACGCCGAGCCGAGCCAGCGCCCGGGAGGGCTCCCGGTCGAGTCCGTGGCCGAAGATCGAGACCCGGCCGCTCTGGTTGTTGTACAACCGGGTGATCACCGAGAACAACGTGGTCTTGCCGGCGCCGTTCGGCCCCAGCAACGCCGCGAAGCGCCCGCGCTCCACCGTGATCGACACGTCGTCCAGCGCCGCGCGGGCCCCGAACCGGTGGCCGACATGCTCGACCAAGAGTGCCGCCTCGCTCATCGCCCGAGCGTCCGGCGAGCATCCGTCACCGCGTCGAGGCACTCGTCGAACTCACCCTCCTTCTGCTCGCGTTCGGCCACCCGGAGGGCTTTCTTGAGTTTTGGGAGAGCGGCTTCGGACGGATTCGCCGCCAACGCGTCGCGGATCATCGCGATGCCCTCCGCGCAGGACGCCGCGTCGTCGGCCGCCAGGGCGGGCGCGGTCAAAAAGATGCTGACGAGTAAGAGCGCGAACCCCCTCCCCCCCCTGCGGGGGAGGGTGGCCCCCGAAGGGGGG
>NZ_VRVD01000102.1:0-10921 GCF_008040015.1 Methylobacterium sp. WL18
GCGCACGCGCGAGCCGCGGCCCGATACTCATGTCGGGTTCGCCGCCGAGCATGATCTCGACCAAGACATCCTGGCCGGCTGTCAGCCACTCCGCGAGCTGCGTCGCCAGAGACCCCTGGCCTTCCCGGGCCAGCAACGTCTCTGGGGAGACCGGCAGGTGCGCGACGCAGCCGTCGGCGACGAGACGCCTGGCACCGGCGCGCGAGATTTCGGCGAGCGAACCGACCACGAGGAGCGTGCCGCGCCCGTCCGGTGTGATCCGGACCGGCTCGCGTGCAGCCTTCGGCCCGGTAGCCGCGAGTGCGTGCGCCAGCCCGGCACTGCCGATGAAGCAGGCAGACGGCGTCGCAGCCAGTCCTGCCTCGGCGATACGGTGCAGGTCGTCGTCGGTTTCGGCATCGCAGACGACGATTTCGTCAGGACCGGCGGCAGCCTCCGCCAGCATGTCGGCGAGACGGCCACCTCGCACTACCGGCAGTGTGATCGTTCCGGCCCGGATCCCGGCAGTCGCCAGCATCGCGCCGAGGTCGGCGCTGGCATAGGTATGATCGCGCCGCCAGACCTCCGCCTCCTCTAACGGACGGCCGCCGACCCGCATCCGGCCATTCACCGTAGTCCGGCCTGTCGCGGGGAAAGCCGGTGCCAGCACACCGAAGGCTTGTTGACCGTATCGGGTACGCAGATGCGCCAACGTTGCGGCGCTTTCGGCAGCGGGCTGCCCCCGCATCGTCGAGTCGATCTTCTTGAACAGGCGTCGATCCACGCTGTGCAGTCGCTCCAGCAGAGCAGCATGGCGCCCGGCTGCGGCCTTTGCGGAGAGACCACGGCTGTCGGCATCATACGACAGGATCGGAAGCTGATCGTCCGGCGCCGCATCACCCCACATCACGGCCGCGGCGCTTCCGCGCCGCCGGAACGCGATCGCGCAGTCGGCGGCGCCCGTCAGATCGTCGGCGAGGATGAGCCAGCGCGCGCCCATTTCAGGCGCGGCTGACCGGCGCGGGACCAACGGGCTCTCCATCGAGCGCTTCCAGCTCGTCTCCGCCGCGGCCGACGACTCGCGCCGTCCAGGCGGTGACGATCGGGACCAGGATCGCCGTGACGACGACGCAGGCCGCGACCAGGATCGTCGCAGGACCGGCGGCATCCGCGTAGGCCGGATTGGCCGCGGCAACGATCGCGGGCACGGCCGCGGCATTGCCGGCCGTCGACGCGGCAGCGACGCCCGCAACACCTGTCCCGCCTGTCAGGCGATCGGCGAGGAACAGCGGGATGCCGGTGAGGACCACGACCGCGACCCCCATCGCCAAGCCCAGCAGGCCGGCCTGCCACACTTTGCTCAGATCGAGGCCCGCCCCGAGGGCGAAGGCGAAGAACGGGATCATCACCGGGATCGCGCGGCTCAGGAATGCGCGCATCTCGCGGTCCAGGTTTCCGATGATCATGCCGACGAGGAGCGGGAGAACCGCGCCGACCAGCGTCTGCCAGGGAAACGCCGAGAGGCCGGCGACGCCCAGCGTTACCATCGTCAGAAAGGGTCCGCTCTCGAGCGACATGACCGTGTAGGCCCCGACATCGCGCGGGCGCCCATATTGGCCCATCAGCGCCATGTAGAGACCGCCATTCGTGTCGTTCATGCTCGCGACGATGGCCAGGGTGGACAGCCCCGCGAACATTCCCGCGGCAACCGGCGCCTCACCGAGAACCCGTCCGAAGATCAGCCCCAGGATCAAGGCGATCCCGATCTTCACGAGGAGAAGGGTGCCGCCTTTCTTGACGATGTAAGGGGTGGCGCGAAAATCTATGCTTGCACCCATGCAAACATAGAACACGGCCAGGATCGTCAGCGCACCCGAGAATAGCGCTCCCGTGAAAGAACCAAAATACTTCGGGGTTCCCGGAAAGAACGTGGCGATCAACGCGCCGATGAGCAGGGGCACGACCATCATGCCGCCCGGGACACGCTCGATCGCCCGCTTGATCGGGATCTGCATGCTCGTTTCCTCCCTGCGTGATGCACGCGAATTTTTATAGTCCGGTCGGCAATGCCGACCTCGCCTGGCGAGTAGATTGCGCATTCCGCGCATATGGTCAATTCTGATGCGTGGTTCGCGCACAGGACGGACCCGCCTTCCTCGTACGCGACATATTCTTTGGGTTTTTCGGTGTGGTGCCATCAACGCGGTAAACGCAGATTTGCTGGCACCGTAAAATTGGCTACTTGCCTGAGGAAGATCGATTAAAACGCATAAAATATAAATACTTTGAATTAAAAAGCTCAGTTATTATTTATCTATAAGATCTTTTATTTATCAGATTTAGGTAGTTTGGCATTCATAGTGTTTCAAATGCGTGTCCAAGCCTGGTGAACAGGACCAGAAATCGTATCCGGCTTCGAAGCGCCGATGAAGATCACGACTGGACCATGAGCCTCGCGACGGGGATCATAGAAATCCAAAAGGCCCGGATGGATCCGCTGAAAGAAATCCGGATAGCGGCCGTCTCGGCGGAGCAGGTGATCGATCACGACTTGGTCCCCATGCACCGCGTTCGGAACCGAGCCGCAGGAGCCGGCCGCCATCCAGCGTGCGGAATCGGCCGTGAAGGTCGCGTAGAGGCCGGCGAGGTCGTCCCCCTCCCAGCGGAGCAGGGCGCTGGAGAGCCGGCCGTGGTGGAAATAATCTTCCATGGCTGCGAAGCCGGGCTCGGCCAGGGCGTCGGCCGGTCCGGTGAGGACGGTATCGAGGTCGCACAGCAGGGTCGTGCCCTCCGTAAGGCCCGGGCGGAACGCTTCCATCTTGCCCCACCAGGTCGGCCAGTCGTGCCGCAGCGGTACTCGCTCGACCCCGGCCACATTCAGCGGCAAGTCCGTCAGGCAGAGGAACCGGTCGAAGGCAGGCGCGTGGCGGCGCACGCCCCGGGCCAGGCGCTCGACCCAAGTCGCGTCGTAGCGACCGCCGCTCTTCAGGACGGTGATCAGCGTGGTCATGATGCGTCCGTCACCTCGGGTGGATGCAGGCGCAGGCGCCCGGCCGCTGCGGCCTCGGAGAACCAGGCCCGCTCGGCCGCCCAGGGATGGCCGGGCCATCCTGCGAAGCCGAAGCCGTGGATGTTCACCGGGCCGGCATCCGCCGGGCGGTCGCGCAGCAGCGCGAGGCTCACCAGGAAGCCGGTGCTTGGGTTCGGGGAACCGTTGGTACCAGGCGCGAGCCGGCGCCTCGCCTCGTCGTGCAGTGTCTCGGGCAGGAGATGGACTGGCTTGCCGAGGGGGCGCAGCAGCGCCAGCGCCTGCCGGGTCCAGCAGATCGGCTCGGGCGCGTTCGCTTCCACGGGCAGCATCGGGAACGGCAGGATGAACGCCTCTGCTTCTCGGACCACCGGACGGTCCAGAAAGCCGGGATCGGCCAGCCATTCGCGCATCTGCCCGCCGCGATTGACCAGGGCCAGATGCGTGACGCGCGAGCCTGTGCGGCCGCCGAAGCCCGGGGCGTTGTTGAAGCGCACCACATGGCGGGCCGCGTCGATCGCGCGCGCCACCGGGCCGATCCCGGGAGCGTTTCCGACGATGGCGAGGGAGGCGCGCGGGTCGGCGCGCTCCGGGCGGAAGAAGTCGATGGCGATGGACATGGGTGGCTGGGTCGCGAGGAACAGCCAAGGTATGGCGCCGGCTCCGCGTCGCCAGGGCGCCGCGACAAACCGGAACGGGCTGTGACCCCCCTCCGCCGCTGCTTCGTCTGCGCCGCCGACATGCTGGCGCCGAACGCGCGGAGCCTCGATTTCCCGGGCGGGCGCCGACGGCTGTTCGCGATCGGGTGTGACTCCTGCGGCGTCCTGATCGAGCCGGATGCGGACCCCGACCAATGCTGGCGGGACCTCGCCGGACGGCTCGCCGCGCCCGTCTTCGTTCCCGACCCGGAGGCGGGCTACGGCCTCGACATCTACACCCTGCGCAGCGCCGCGACCCGGCTCGGCCGCGGGATCCGCCCCCTCGCTCCCGCTGATCGCATCGCCCTGCTTCAGCCGCACAGCACGCGCGCCGCGCAAGGCGCCCTGTACGACCTCGACGGCGCGGAGTGGCGCCCGGTCTCGCTCGGGGTGATCTGCCGCCCGGCCGAGCGGGATTCCGTGCTGGCGGCGCTGCCGGCGCAAGGTACTTGGACGGCGGATGTCGCGATCCTGCTCGATGCGCCGGCTGCCCCGGCCCTCGCCGTCGCGGTTTCAGGCTTCGCGCACGGCTCGGTGCGTCTGGCGGCGCGCCCCCTCGCGGGCGATTTTGCCGCCCAGCGCAACGCGCTGCAGGACCTCGCCCGCAACGCCTGGATGCTGCAGCTCGACGCCGACGAGGCCCTCGATCCTGCGACCGGAATGCATCTCCCCGCGCTGGCGGCGCTCGCCGAGGCCGGCGACGTCATCTCGGTCGGACTTCCCCGGCGCAACCGCATCGACGGCATCCTGTCGGATGTCTATCCGGACGTGCAGTACCGGCTGAACCGGGCCGGGACGCGCTATGCCGGCCGCGTGCACGAGCGGCCAGCGCTTTCCGGCCGCTGGCCCCGGAGCTTCATCGCGCTCCACGGCGCGATCGACCATGCGCTCACCGGCGCGCATGTCCGGGCACGCTCCCAGCACTACGAGGCCCTGGATCCGGGGCGCGGGCGGCCGGAGGAGCTGGAGGCGCTGCTGCGACCCTACCGCGCCTGATCGATCGCCCGCCGGTAGAGGTCCAAGGTTTCGCGCCCGAGGCTCGCCCGGTCGAACCGGCCCGCCGCCGCTAAGGCCCGGATGCGGTAGGCCGAGCGCAAAGCGGGATCACGCAGGAGCGGGCGCAGGGCTTCGGCTATGGCGGGGCCGGTCGCCGCCTTCGCCAACGGTCCCGCCTCGGGGACGCCGACGAAGGCCCGGGCGCTCGCATCCTCGGCGCAGGCCACGACCGGCCGGCCATAGGCCAGGGCCTCCTGGTAGACGAGGCCGAAGCTTTCGTAGCGCGAGGGCGCCAGGACGACGTGCGCGCCCGCATAGGCCTCGGCCAGGCCTTGTGCGTCGATCCTGCCGCGAGCCCGGATGCGGCTCCTGGCGGCCTCCGACAGGTCCGCCGGCATGTCGCCGGGGGGCACCCCGACCAAGTCGAGCGAGAAGGACGGAAGTTCGCCGCGCACCTGCTCTGCAGCCAGGATCACCATCGCGTCGAGCAGGGCGTCGAAGCCTTTGCGCGCCTCGGCCCGGCCGACGAACAGCAGACGCACCGGCCCCGTCCCGGCTGCCGGGTAAGGCGCCGCCTGGGCGGCGGCGATCTCCGGCGGCAGGCTGAGGCCGATCACCGCCTCCGGTCGGCGGCCCGACAGCCCGTAGGCCCGGGCGATCACCTCGGCATGCGCCTGCGTGTTGGCGATCAGCCCGGCGCTGCCCTGGGCCTGGCGGCGCTCCAGGCGGTCGGCGGCGGCACCGTCGAGGCGGTCGCGCAGGTTGGGATTCCCGTTGCGGGTGAAGGCGGCGGGCGTCGAGCTGCGGGTCACCAGAGGTAGGTCCCGGCGGGCGGCGAGCAGCACGGCCGGGGCGTACCAGTTCGTCGCCTCGACCACATCGAACGCCGCCCGGGCATGCTCCGCCAGCACCGCCCGGCGGAAGGCCAGCGGCGCCGCGAGATGACCGACCGTGCCCCAAAGGCGCAGCCGCGCCAGCGAGCTGCCCGGTGGTAGCGAAATACCGATGACAGTGACGCCGCCGACCCGCTCCCGGCCGATCCGGTCCAGCGTGAAGACCGTCACGTCGGCGCCCGCCTCGGCGAGGCTCTCGGCGATCTCCCGGGCCGCCGTGGAGAGTCCGCTGGGCGACGGCGGGTAGTCCCAGGCCAGGAGCGCCGTGCGCATCAGCGGGCGAGCAGGCGATGGTAGAGTGCGAGGTAATCGCGCGCCATGCGCTCGGCGGTGAACCGCGTCTCGAATGTTCTTCGAATTAATGCGCGGTCCAGGCTGCCGACTCTTCGAATAGCCTTCGAAGCCTGCGCCTCGGACTCGACGATGAAACCCGTTACGCCGTCTTCGACGATCTCCGGGACCGATCCCCGGTTCCAGGCTACCACCGGGGTGCCGCAGGCCATCGCCTCGATCATCACCAGCCCGAACGGCTCGGGCCAGTCGATCGGGAACAGCAGCGCCCGGGCACTACCCAGGAGCGAGCCCTTCCGGGCGTCGTCGACCGGCCCGAGATAGGTCGCGTCGGGCCCGAGCAGCGGGCGGACCTGGCGGTCGAAATAGCCGGGGTTGCCGACATCGATGGTGCCGCCCAGCCGGATCGGCATCCCGGCCGCCCGGGCGACGCGGATCGCGGTGTCCGGGCGCTTCTGGTCGGTCATCCGTCCCACGAAGGCGACATGCGCCTCCGGCTCGGCCTGGAAGGCGTAGCGGTCCCGGTCGATGCCGTGATGCACGATCCCGGCCCGGTTGGAGGCCGGGATGCCGGCCTCCTGCGCGGCCGAGATCGCCGCCACCGGCAGATCTGGGAAGCCGGCGAAGAACAGAGCCCGGTCAAGCTCGTCCACCCGCCAATGCACCGTGGTCAAGCTGCGCCCGCGGGCCGCACCGAGCAGCGCCGCGTGGGCGAACTCGCCATGGCAATGCACGATGTCGAACTCGTGCAGCCGCAGCCGCAGCGCCTCCAATTGGAGGGCGTCCAGCGCCGCCGGAACCCCGGGCGCGACCCGGCCGTGGCGCTGTTCCAGGGCCGCAAGGCTCGGGTAATCGCCGACCCGGGGCAAGTCTGTCGCACTGTCCGAGGGGGCAAATAACGTTATTTCCGCGCCCAAGCTTCGCAGCGCCGTGCTAAGATCGTGCACAACCCGCTCGGTGCCGCCGTGATGGTTTGGGGGAACGGGAAAAATGTTCGGCGCGACTTGGGCAACACGGATCACGACGCCCTCTTCACATAAGTTAAGGTCGCAAAAGCAGCCGACAGCGTCAGCAAACGTCTGATGTTCGTCCTGCACGTCGCCCTGCAGGGCTGCCTGCGCGGGCGCGATGTCGTCTACGGCCTGACCGCCGATACCGGCGGCCACATCCGCTACCTGCTGGATCTCGTCGCCGCCTCGGCGCAGGATTTCGGCGTCGCCGAGATCGTGGTGGCGACCCGCCTTTTCCACGGATCGCTTGGCCCGGATTACGCCGTGCCCGAAGAGCGGATCTCCGACAAGGTCAAGCTGGTGCGGCTCCCGAGCGCGGCTCCGGGCTACCGGTCCAAGGAGGCGATGCACGAGGAGGTCGCGAGCTTCGCCGAGAGCCTCGTCGCCTGGATCGGCGCCCAGGAACGCGCGCCCGACGTGATCCACGCCCACTATGCCGACGCCGCCGCGGTGGCGGCGATCGTAGAGGCGCGGCTCGGGATCCCGTTCGTGTTCACCGCCCACTCCCTCGGGCGGGTCAAGGCAGCGATGCTGGGAGGAGACGCAGCAGGCGCCCCCGACCTCGCCCGCCGGATCGCTACAGAGGAGGCGGCCCTCGCCCAGGCCACCCTGGTCATCGCCTCCTCCAGGGACGAGGCCGAGGTCCAGTATGCCGGCTACGAATCCTACAATCCCGGCCGCGTCCGCGTCGTGCCGCCGGGCAGCGACCTGGCGCGCTTCGCCGCCGCCGAGCCGCATTCGCGGGTCGATGCCCTGATCGACCGCTTCCTGGACGATCCCACCAAGCCGCCGTTGCTGGCCCTGGCCCGGCCGGTGGCGCGCAAGAACCTGGCGGCCCTGGTCGAGGCCTATGGCGAGAGCCCGGAGCTGCAGGCCCGGGCCAACCTCGTGATCGTGGCCGGCACCCGCGGCGACATCGACGCCCTCGACGGCGACATGGCCGCCACCATGCGCGACCTGCTGGTGCTGATCGACCGCTACGACCTCTACGGCCGCGTGGCCTACCCCAAGACGCACAGGCCCGACGATGTCCCGGCGATCTACGCCTATGCGCGGGCGCGCGGCGGCATCTTCGTCAACCCGGCGCTCAACGAGCCGTTCGGCCTGACCCTGCTGGAGGCGTCGGCCGCCGGCCTGCCGCTGGTCGCCACCGACAGCGGCGGCCCCAACGACATCGTGGAGACCTGCGGCAACGGCCTGCTGGTCGATCCCCGTGACCCAACGGCCATCGCGCAAGCCAGCCTGCGCATCCTGTCCGATCCGGCCCTGCGCGCCCGCTACGTCGCGGGTGGGGCCCGGGCCGCGGCAGCCTACGATTGGGACCGGCACGCCGCGCGCTACCATGTCCTGCTGCGGGCCCTGCTCGCCCCCGAGCCGCCCCTGCGGACGCCGGCGCAAATGCTGGTCTGCGATATCGACAACACCTTGGTCGGCTGCGAGGCGGCGCTCGGCATCTTCAGGCATTGGCGCAGCCAGCAGGCGGGCCTGGCCTTCGGGGTCGCCACCGGCCGCTCGTTCCACAGCGCCATGGCGATCCTGGAGCAGCAGGCGAGCCCGCGGCCGCAGGTGATGATCACGTCGGTCGGCTCCGAGATCTACCACCTCGACGCCAACGGCGTGACCTACACGGCCGACGCCGACTGGCGCGAGACCATCGCGGCGGACTGGGACCGGGAGGCTTTGCGCGCGGCACTTGTCGGCATCCCGGGGCTCTTGCCGCAGGGCCCCCTGGAGCAGCGGCCGTACAAGCTGAGCTATTTCGGAGACGATGCCGCCGCCCGCCGGGTCGGAGCGCATCTCGCCGAGTCCGGTCTCGACGCCCGGGTGATCCACAGCCACGACCGCTACCTCGATATCCTGCCGGCGGCGGCCTCGAAGGGTACCGCGGTGGACCATGTCCGCGCGCTCTACGGCCTGCCGGAGCGGGCGGTGTTCGTGGCCGGGGATTCGGGCAACGACATCGAGATGCTGCGCCTCCGGGTACAGGCGATCATCGTGGCGAACTATTCCGACGACCTCGCCAGCAACGCCGCGCTGCAGCACTCCTACGTCGCCCGGGCCTCGCATGCCCGCGGCATCATCGAGGGCGTGGCGCATTTCCGCCGGATGCTGGCCCATGCTTCCTGACATTCGGCTACCTGAGGTGCGCTTATCGGCGCCCGCGCCGAGCGTGCTCACCCTGGTCCGCGGCCGGGCCGGATGCCTGCGCAACCTGATGCGCGGCCTCGCCCGGCAGACGGTGCCCCCGCGCGAACTGGTGATCGCCTGGATGCAGCCCGAGCCGGCGCCCTTCCTGCCCGATCCCGGCTGCTCGGTGCGCCATCTCCACGTGCCGGGCGAGCCGATGCCGCTCGCCGCCGCGCGCAACCGCGCCGCCGAGGCCGCCGCCGGCGACCTGCTGGTCTTCCTCGACGTGGATTGCATCCCGGCCTCCGGCCTGGTCGGCGCCTACGCGGCGGCCGCCTCCGGCGCCGGGGGGCTGCTCCTCGGCGAGGTTCTGTACCTGCCGCCGGAAGCCGGGCCGGCGCTGGACGCGTCCGATCTCGACGACGCAGCCCTCGACAGCCTCGGCCGCCCCCACCCGGCACGGCCGCCGGTGCCGGAGACGGGGCTGCGCCGGGAGCCCGATCCCGGCCAGCTCTGGGGGCTGTCCTTCGCCCTGCCGGCCCAGGCCTGGCGTGCGGTCGGCGGCATGGACGAGGGTTTCTGCGGCTACGGCGGCGAAGAGACCGATTTCGCCGCCCGCCTCGCCGCCACCGGGCTGCCGACCGACTGGGTCGCGGGGGCCCGGGCCTACCACCAGCACCACCCGGTCCACGTGCCGCCGCTGCAGCATTTCGCGCCGATCCTGGCCAACGCGGCGCGCTTCCGCGCCCGCCATGGGCGCTGGTGCATGACCTACTGGCTCGGCCAGTTCCGCGCCGCCGGGCTGATCGACTGGGACGAGGCCGCCCCGGCGATCCGCCTGATCCGCATGCCCACCGTACCGGAGGTCGCCGCCTCCCTTCGGCCCGGCGCCCTGTTCTCGTGAAGCAGACCATGAAGAAGCCGATCGCGTTCTTCGTCCATCACCAGGGCCGGGGCCACGCCAACCGCACCATGGCGGTCGCCGCCGAGTTCGCCCGCGACCGGCCGGTCTCGGTGTTGACCGCCGGCCCGCACCTGTTCGACGGTTTTTCGCGCGACATCGAGATCGTGGCCCTGCCGGACATGATCGGCGCCGCCGTGCCGACCGCGCGCCTCTACGCCGAGCCGACCCCGCAGGTGATGCATTGCGTGCCCCTGGGGCTCGCCCCGATGCGCCGGACCATGCGGGCCATCCTCGACCATCTGGACGACCGCGCGGTCGGCCTGTTCGTGGTCGACGTCTCGGCCGAGATCGCGCTGCTCGCCCGGATCGCCAGCGTGCCGGCGGTGCAGATCCGGATGCACGGCGACCGCTCCGATATCGGCCATGTCGGCGCCTACGAGGCCTGCGTCGGGATGCTGGCGCCGTTCGACGCGCGGCTGGAGCAGGCCGACTATCCGGCGTCGCTGCGCACAAAGACCTTCTACAGCGGCGGCCTCTGCACCAGCCTCGACCGGGTCCCCGACCGGGCCGAGGCGCGGGCGAAGCTCGGCCTCGATCCGCAGCGCGAGATCGTCGTCGCCGTGACCGGCGGCGGCGGCAGCGGCACGCCTTACGCGCCGCTCACCGTGGCGGCGCGGGCCGAGCCAGACGCCCTGTGGCTGACCCTCGGGCCGACCCACCGGGAGGGCCACGAGACCGATTTCGCCAACCTGCGCGAGCTGGGCTGGGTGCCCTCCGTCACCGACTATCTCGCGGCCGCCGACATCGTCATCGCGTCCGCGGGCGACAACACGGTCCACGAGGTCGCCCGGGTCGGCGGCCGACTGATCGTGATGCCGGAGTGGCGCTACTTCGCGGAGCAGACCCGCAAGGCCGAGGCTCTGGTCCGGCTCGGGGCCGCCGTCCAGGCCCCGGCTTGGCCCGGCGACCTCCAGGGCTGGCGCGACCTCCTGGCC
>NZ_VRVD01001030.1:0-1063 GCF_008040015.1 Methylobacterium sp. WL18
ACCGGGTGCTGGGCATCGCCGCCGCTCCGGGCGCTTCCGCCGCCGGGCCGGCGGAGGATGCCGATCCGGCCGGATTGGGAAACGCCGCCGCTTCGGGTTATGCCCCCGCCTCGGCCGGCGACGGCCGACCGGATTTCGTCGTCGTCGACCTTCCCCGCCTCCTGCGCCGCGTGCTGCCCTAAAATCCCGTCCGCGCCCCCTCCCTCCACCGGAGCCAGCCCCGACCGTGACGTTCTCGATCGGAAGACGCATCCTCCTCGGCTTCGTAGCGGTCACCGTGGTGATCGTGGCGCTCGGCTTCTACGCGCTGGAGCAGATCGGGGCGGTGCGCGACACCACCGACGCCATCGTGCGGCGCGACATGGCGGTGCTGCGCCAGCTCGACGACCTCGGCAACCAAGCCCGGGACCTCGGGCTCCTGCGCCGTAGTGCCGTGATCGCGATGCTGTCGCAGGCGCAAGGTCGGCCGACGCGCCCCGACGACACCGTGACGACCTGGCGCCGGACCGCCGCCCAGATCGAGAGCGGCCTGGCTGCCACGATGCAACTGGCCGGCGAATACCGAACCCAGTCGATAACCACCGAGCGCAACGCCGTCTGGGACCGGATCGCCAATGCGGCGGCGGAGGTGCAGCGCTCGTTCCGGGAGGTGCGGAGCGTCAGCGAGGCGCAGTTCGCCGCCATCGCCCGGCAGGACGTCGCCGGGGTCGAGGCGCGCAACGACGAGATCAGCCGGCTGCAGGCGCCGTTCCTGGGCGGCATCACGAACCTGCGCACCCTGCTCGACGGCGGCATGGCCCTGGGGCAGCGCGCAGCCCACGAGGTCTACGAGCGCTCGCGCCTGTCGATCTACCTGACGCTGGCCGCCGCCGTGCTGCTGGCGATCATCGTCACCTGGCTGATCCGGCAGGCGGTGGTGCGCCCGCTGGAAGCCGTGATGGGGTTCGTGCAGCGGGTCGGCGACGGCGACCTGTCGGGGCGGCTCGACATGCGGGGCGGCGACGAGATCGCGCGCCTGGGGCGGACCCTGAACGCGATGGTGGACAACCTGTCCGACCTCGCC
>NZ_VRVD01001031.1:0-1059 GCF_008040015.1 Methylobacterium sp. WL18
GGTCGAGCGCGGCGTGGATCCGGGCGAGTTCGCGGCCGAGCGTCTCGGCCAGAAGCTCCCGGTCGCCGCCGAGGCTCAGGTCCTTGGCGATGCGCGGCCCGAGGCCGACACCCTCGACCAAGCCCATCAGCGCGAATGGCGCGCCCACCACGGCGGGATCGGCGCAGAAGCCGACCGGTTCCGGCACCCGCACGCCGGCCTTCCAGACCGCCTCCAGGATCCGGAATTCCTCCGCCCGGGACCGACTCGACGCGATGGTCGCGGCGGCGTCCATGCGCAGCACGAAGCCCCGGACGGTGTCGCCGATCCGGCAGCGGACCAGTCGGTTCTCCTGGATCGAGCCGCCGCCGAGGGGCTGGACCGCCTCGATGGCGAGATCCGGACAGCCGAGATGCGAGGCGATCCAGTCGCGCAGCTGCGCCTGTTCCATCCGCTAAAGCCCCGACACGAGGTGGCCGCCATCGACCGCGACGACGCTGCCGGTCATGTACGAGCCCGCCGCGGAGGCGAGCAACAGCAGCGGCCCATCGAGTTCCGACGCCTCGCCCAGCCGACGCTGCGGCACGCGCTTGATCAGCGCCTTGCCGGGTTCGGATTCGAAGAACGCGTCGTTCAGCTCGGTGGCGATGTAGCCGGGCGCGAGGGCGTTCACCCGGATCCCGTGGCGGGCCCATTCCAGGGCGAGGCTCTTGGTGAGCTGGACCACCCCGGCCTTGGAGGCGGCGTAGGGCGCCAGCCCACCGGCGACCCGCAGGCCGAGGATCGACGCGATGTTGACGATGCTGCCGCCGGAACCATGCCGGACCATGCGCCGCCCGGTCGCCTGCGCGACGAGCCAGACGCCCTTCAAATTGGTGTCGAGGACGGAGTCCCAATCGGCCTCGTCCAGCTCGAGGGCCGGCTTCGTTGCGGTGACGCCGGCATTGTTGACGAGCACCGCCACGGGCCCGAACCGCGCCTCGGCGGCATCGAGCGCCCGCTCGACGCTCGCGGCGTCGGTGACGTCCATGACGATCGCCTGCGCCTCGCCGCCTCCAAGGCCGGGGTGGTCCAGCTCAC
>NZ_VRVD01001032.1:0-1057 GCF_008040015.1 Methylobacterium sp. WL18
GGCTTGTCCCCCGCGCCGGTGACAGCGCCGGTCGCGCCCGCCGCCTGCGCGCCGTCCGTGATCCGGACCTCGGCGCCGTCCTTGAGCCGGTCGGTGCCGTCGGTGACGATCCGGTCGCCCGGCTTCAGGCCGGAGACCACGACGGTGTTGGTCCCGTCGGTCTCACCGGTCTTGATCGGCCGGACCGTGACCTTGCTGTCCCCGTCCATCAGGTAGACGTAGGTGCCGGGCGTGCCCTGCAGCAGGCCGGAATTCGGCACCAGCGTCGCGGCCCGCACCGTGTCGACGGTGAGCTTGGCGTTGACGAACTGGTTCGGGAACAGCTCCTCGTCGGCGTTGTCGAACTGCGCCCGCAGCTTCACCGTGCCGGTGGTCGTGTCGATCTGGTTGTCGACGGTGTCGAGGGAGCCGAGCGCGATCTGGTGGGCGTCGCCGCGGTCGTAGGCGCGCACCGCGAGCTTGGCCCCGGCCCGCACCTGGCGCATCACCCGGGCCACGTCGTCCTCCGGCAGGGTGAAGATCACCGAGATCGGGTGGAGCTGGGTCACCACCACGATCGCCGTGGAGGCGGCCGAGATGTAGTTGCCCTGATCGACCTGCCGCAGGCCGACCCGGCCGTCCACCGGCGCGGTGATGTGGGTGTAGGCGATATTGAGCTTCTGCTGGTCGACCAGCGCCTGGTCGGCCGCCACCGTGCCCTCGTTCTGCTTGACCAGGGCGGCTTGCGTGTCGACGTTCTGCTTCGAGATCGAATCCTGCCGGTTCAGGGTCTGGTAACGCTGGAGGTCGAGCTTCGAGTTCTGCAGCAGCGCCTGGTCGCGGGCGAGCTGGCCCTGATACTGGGCGAGCAGCGCCTCGTAGGGCCGGGAATCGACCAGGGCGAGCTCGTCGCCGGCCTTGACGGTCTGGCCCTCGCGGAACTTCACCGCCATCAGGTAGCCGCTGATCTGCGACTTCACCGTCACGGTGGCGAGCGGCGTCACGGTGCCGAGGCCCTGGAGCACCACCGGCATGTCGCCGGTCGTCACCGGGGCGACGCCCACCGCCTGCGCCATGT
>NZ_VRVD01001033.1:0-1056 GCF_008040015.1 Methylobacterium sp. WL18
CGCGCAGGTCGCCCGCCCGGCCGCCGGCCGACGTGATCGCCCGGGCAGCCAGCCGGGCGAAGCCCTCGACCTCGGCCTTGGCGCCGGCCAGGATCTCGGCCCGTTGGCCCTGGATGTGGAGCGCCGCGAGGCCGATCAGGCAGGCCAGGAACACCGCCAGGATGCCCGGCACGGCGTAGCGCAGCCACCGCTCGACCAGACCGAGCCGCGGATCCTGGACGCGCATCGGCCAGGAAACGGCAAGACTCGATTCCGCACGCGCGGAGAAGGAAGCGGAAGCCGCCTCCGGCATGGCCGAACCTCACCCTTGGGAACTGCGATCCGTCCGCGGCGTCTCGCGCGCCCCGAATCTGATTGAATACAACCATCTTCGAGGGGCGCTTGTCCACGGATTTTTTACCATTCGGCCTTGACGCACCCCCTGGGTTAGGACTCGGCCAGAGAATCGTTTTCTACCGCAAGTTCAGTATCTTAGCCGCCTCCGAGGGTGCGCGCGACGATGTCCGCGGAGTCCCGCGAGAGGCCCGGGATGGCCTTGATCCGATTAAGCATTTCGCCGGCTTTGGCAGCCCGCGATTTTTCCAGCCGACGCCAGGATCCGAAGGCCGTCAGGAGCCGTGCGGCAACCTGTGGGTTGGCCGAATCGAGGGCTGCGACCGTATCGGCGACGAGCGAAAAACCCGCGCCATCGGCCCGCGCGAACTGAGTCGGATTGCCGAAAGCGAAGCTTCCCACCACCGCGCGGACCCGATTCGGGTTGGTCATGGTGAAAGCCGGGTGGGCCTTCAACCGGGCGATTCGGTCCAGGGTCCCGGGTTCGGGGATCTGAGCCTGGATGGCGAACCACTTGTCGAGCACGAGCGGCTCGTCGGCGAAGCGCTCCGCGAAGCCCGCCAGCGCCTCCTCCCGGGCCTGACCGGGGATCAGCGCCAGGATCCCGAGCGCTGCCAACCGGTCGGTCATGTTGGTGGCGCGCGCCAGACGGTCCGCGGCGCGCGATGCCCCGGTCTCGGGGTCGCCGGCCGCGATCAGGTCGAGGGCGGCGTTGCGCAGGGA
>NZ_VRVD01001034.1:0-1050 GCF_008040015.1 Methylobacterium sp. WL18
CCCGCAGCTGCGCCACCCAGGCGTCGAGCCGGGCGCGGTCGGCGAAGACCGGGCGGGCCGCCATCACGCCGTCGATGCCCGGCAGGGTGACCCGGGGCTCCTCCCGGGCGAACAGGATCTCGTTGAGGCGCTCGCCGGGCCGGGCGCCGGTATAGGCGATCTCGATCTCCGCCCCCGGCTCGAACCCGGCGAGCCGGATCATCCGCTCGGCGAGTTCGGCGATCCGCACCGGCTGGCCCATCTTGAGCACGTAGACCGCGGCGCGATCCGCCTCCGGGGCGGCCCGGCCCTCGCCGTCGGCGTGGGAGGCCGCGGTCAGGACGAGGTCGCAGGCCTCACGCACGGTCATGAAGTAGCGGACCATGTCGGGATCGGTGACCGTGACCGGGCCACCCCGGGCGATCTGCCCCTTGAACACCGGCACCACCGAGCCGACCGAGCCGAGCACGTTGCCGAAGCGCACGGCGATCAGCCGCGTGGGATGGCCCGGGCGGGCCGACTGCTCGGCATCGAGCGCCTGGGCGACCATCTCGGCGAAGCGCTTGGTGACGCCGAGCTGCGACACCGGCTCGATCGCCTTGTCGGTGGAGACCATCACGAGGGCCCGGGCGCCCGCCGCCACCGCGGCCTCGGCGACGTTGATCGAGCCGAACACGTTGGTCTTGATGCCCTCCTGCCAGTCGCGCTCCAGGTAGGGCACCTGCTTGAGCGCGGCGGCGTGGACCACGCAATCGGGCCGGAACGCCGCGATGACCTGATGGACCCGCTCCCGGTCGCGGATGTCGGCGAGCACGCCGGTCACCGCGGCCTGGGCGGACAGGATCGCGGGGTGGCTGAGGATGCCGTGGAGCGCCGGCTCCGAGGATTCGAGCACCAGCACCGCGGCGGCCCCGAAGGCCACGGCCCGCAGGCAGATCTCGGAGCCGATCGAGCCGCCGCCGCCCGTCACCACCACCCGGCGGCCTGCCAGGAACGCCTCCAGGCGCGGCCGGTCGATCGCCACGGTGGGACGCAGCAGCAGGTCCTCGATCTCGAGGGGCGCCAGCTCGG
>NZ_VRVD01001035.1:0-1045 GCF_008040015.1 Methylobacterium sp. WL18
GGGTCAGCGGCGTCTCTGGGGCGCGGCCGATCTCGTCGAGCACCAGGGCGGCGAGGTGACCGCCGCGGCGCGCCTCGTCGTACAGGACCGGCTCGTCGCCGAGGGCCGTCAGGGCGGCGGCGAGCAACGGCGACACCAGGATCACCCGGCAGCGATCCGGGAAGGCCGCAACGGCAGCGGGGTCCAGATAGGCCGAGCACATCGCGACCGCACCGTGGGTCGCCACGGCGTGCGGCAGGCGCGGCGGGATCCACAGGGCATGGCCCTCCGGCACGACCCAGGTGCCATCCTCGGCCGAGGCCATCATCAGCCCGGCAGTGGCGTAGAGGAGCTGGGCGCGCGGGTGGAAGTGCCGGTCCAGCCGCATCCCGGCCGGATAGGTCTTGGGCATCACCGCGACCGCGCGCGGCACATCCTGATAGTCGGCGGCATCCGTGGAACGTCCGCGATGTCGCTGGCCGCTCGGAAAAAATGGCCCGTTCGCATCCATATCCGGCCCGACACCGCCATCGGGCCAGGGTATCAGGGGGCGATCCCGGAGGATACGCCGCGATGGATGCCGAAACCCTGTCCCGCCGCACGCTGCGCTTCGTCAACGTCGCGCACGCCCTCGACCACTACGTGCTGCTGATCTACCCGACCGCGGTGATCGCCATCGCGGCCCAGACCGGCCTGAGCTACGGCGAGCTGATCGGGCTGGCCACCGGCGCCTTCGTGGCGTTCGGGTTGTGCTCGCTGCCGATGGGCTGGCTGGCGGACCGGTTCGGCCGGCGCACCATGCTGGCGGTGTTCTTCCTCGGCTACGGCCTGTCCTGCCTCGGGGTGGCGAGCGCCACGTCGCCGCTGAGCTTCGCGCTCTGGCTGTGCGTGCTCGGCCTCGCCTCGGCGATCTACCACCCGGTCGGCTCGACCATGCTGGTCACCCATGCGCGCCGGCTCGGCCGCGACCTCGGGATCAACGGCGTCTGGGGCAATCTCGGCGCGGCCTCGGCCTCGGGCGTCACCGCGCTGCTGGGCGCCAGCGTCGGCTGGCGCCCAGCAGCGC
>NZ_VRVD01001036.1:0-1040 GCF_008040015.1 Methylobacterium sp. WL18
GGGAGAGGGGAGCGACGGCTCCGGGAAGGTCGCGACGGGAGTCACATCCACCAGCGTCGCGCTGCCCCTCTCCCGACCCCCTTCGGGGGCCACCCTCCCCCGCAGAGGGGGGAGGGAAAAGCGGCGCGGCGCCCGAAGACGGCCTGGGCTGGCCCCAGATCGTCCGCCTCGGCCTGGTCCAGACCGCCCTGGGCAGCGTCGTCGTGCTGATGACCGCGACGCTGAACCGGGTGATGGTGGTGGAGCTGGCGCTCCCCGCCCTGGTGCCGGGGTTCCTGGTCACCCTGCATTACGGCGCACAGGTCCTGCGCCCGCGCTGGGGCTACGGCTCCGACCGGAGCGGGACCCGGACCCCCTGGATCGTCGGCGGCATGGCCGCGCTCTGCCTCGGCGGGTTCGGGGCGGCCTGCGGCACGGCGCTAGCCGCCACCGACCTCGTGCTCGGCCTCGCCCTGGCCGCCCTGTCGTTCCTGTGCGTCGGGATCGGGGCCGGGGCGGCCGGGACGTCCCTGCTGGTGCTGCTGTCGGGGGGCGTGGCGCCGGCCCGGCGCGGGGCGGCGGCCACCATCGTGTGGGTGATGATGATACTGGGCTTCGCCCTAACGGCGCCGCTCGCCGGGCACTTTTTGGATCCGTTCTCCGGCCTCAGGCTGGTCGCCGTGTCGGGCACGGTTTCGGCGATCGCGTTCTGCGTCGCCGTGCTGGCGCTGGCCGGAGTCGAGCGGCGCCTGCCCGCCCGGGCGCCCGAGCCCGAAGTGGCCAAAAAACCGTTCTTCACGGTGCTGGCCCATGTGCTCGCCGATCCGCTGGCGCGGACCTTCACGATCTTCGTGTTCGTCTCGATGCTGGCCTACAGCGCCCAGGAACTGATCCTGGAGCCCTATGCCGGGCTGGTCTTCGCCATGAGCCCGGGAGCCACCACCAAGCTCGCCGGGCTCCAGCACGGCGGCGTGCTCGCCGGGATGCTGCTGGTGGCGGGCGTGACGCTGGCGGCGCGCGGCACCGCGCTGGCCTCCCTGCGGCTCTGGATCGCGCTGGGC
>NZ_VRVD01001037.1:0-1037 GCF_008040015.1 Methylobacterium sp. WL18
AGGTTGTGGCGGGCGCCGCGCCCCTGCGTGCCGCCGGGCTGCGTCACCGCGGAATCGCCGGAGGGGGCCAGAACGGTCTGCGCCTGCGCCGAGCCCGCGAGGCCGATCAGCAGGAGGGCGGGCAGGATCCGTACGGAGGTCATGGCGGTCATCTTTCCCGGGCGACGGGGCCCGAAGGCGGGCCTGGATCCTCGACGAGATAGGGTGCGGACCGCCGGGCCGTTAGGGCAAAGCCCCGACGGGCGTCACCGGCTCGCGCAGGACGACCCTGCGGAATGAGGGATCTGCCGGGCGGCGCCGTAGCCGTCGCGGGGCCGGGCGCCCTAGGGCGCTCTCCGACGAAGTGGCTCCGGTTCGTCGCAAGAGAGCGCGTCAAAACAGGAGCTTAGAGCCGTGCCCGACCCGACGTGGTCGGGCACGGCTCTAGCGCGCCACCGGCCGTCCCGACCGGCCGCGCGGCCCGCGCAGCACCAGCACGCAGCTGGCGGCCAGGGTCGCGGTGATCGCGGCGAACATGGCGTGGATCCCGTAGCCTTGGAGGATCGGCAGCAGGACCACCGGGGTCAGGGCGGCCGCGATCCGGCCGGTCGCCCAGGCGCAGGTGAGGGCCGAGGCCCGCAGGGCGGTCGAGAGCAGCTCCGTCGCGTAGATCGCGAGGACGCCGCCGTAGATCGCGGCGGCGGTGTTGAACGCCAGGCCGACCAGGACCAGGGTCGTGAAGGCCTCGGCGACGGCGAAGCTCGTGCCCAGGACCACCATGGCGCCCGCCAGGACGACCAGGCAGGCGCGCCGCTCCAGGCGGTCGATCACCGTGGCGGTGAGCAGGGTTCCGAGCGGCGGCCCCAGCATCGACAGCCCGGCGAAGACCAGGGATTGGTCGATCCGAAAGCCCTTGCCGATCATCACGACGGCGCTCAGCAGGGGAAAGCCCACCGTCGCCCAGGGACTGAGCCCGTAGAGCGCGACGAACAGCGCGGTCCGGCGCAGCTGCCGCGGCTCGGCCAGCAGCGCCCGCAGCCCCGCCCGCACCGGACCGG
>NZ_VRVD01001038.1:0-1034 GCF_008040015.1 Methylobacterium sp. WL18
GCCTCGGCGGCGGCCATGGCCGCGCCGCCGAGGCCGAGTTCGGCGAAGGCCCGGCGGGTTACGGCGCTCACGCGCAGCTCCGGGCATCGCTCTGGGTCCGACGCCCTGGAACAGCGAGACACTTCGTCCGCGAAGCACGGCAAGGCCGGTCTGGCAGATTACCCGGGTCCATTTCCGTCCCCTCGACATCGCCGGTCGCCGCTGAGGGCCGTCGCGGCGACCTGTCGCAAAGCCTGCGCCATCTGGCAAAGCCACGCCAGCCGTCGAAGGGCTCAGGACGACGGCGGATCGGTCCGCGGAGGCACCGGTGCCGCCTCGGCCTACTTGCGACTGCGTTCCTTGCGCAGTTCCCGCTCCGCCAGCAGCCAGAACTCGATCTCGAAGCCTTCCGGCCGGTGGTTGCGCTCCCACAACTCGTAGGCGCGCTCCCGGATCTGCTCGAACGGGATCGCGTCCGGCGCAGATTTGTCCTCGATCCGTGAGGGGGGTGGCCGCGGCCCGCTCTCCGGGACCGCCGGCTCCGGGGCAGCGGGTTCCGGAATAGACCGTGCGTCGCGACCGGATTCGGACGAGTCGCCCTTCATCACGAGGCCGGCTTGTCGAGATAGGCGGCGACGCTGGTGATCCGGCTCCCCACCATGGTCACGGCTTTGCGCAGCCGCTCCTCGCTGACACCGAAGCGCTGAGCCCATTCTTCGCGCATGACCCGGTCGAAGATGTCGATATGCGTCTTGCCTCTGAATTCGGTGGACATGGTTCGCACGCTCTGGATTGCCGCCCAGCCGCGCAGGGCCGAGCCATCTGGAGAGACAACCGGACTCCGCGGGATCGGTTGCCAGGCCTCGTCCGATCGGCGGCGGCCTGTGGATGGCGGAACGCGCGGTCGTCAGAGGCCGCTGGAACGCCGCGCTCCATCCCGGCCGGCCTCGGCCGGGCGGTCGGGCCACACCGCCACCCCCGCGCCTCTCTCATATAAACATCAGACCCAGCCCACCAACTACTAAGTGAAAAACAAGGTGGTAGCCCTATCAATA
>NZ_VRVD01001039.1:0-1028 GCF_008040015.1 Methylobacterium sp. WL18
GGCAGCCGGATGTTGAGCACCACCAGGGCATCGCGCGCCAGCGCCGGATCCCTCCCGCCCCCGGCCAGCACCGCCAGGACCCGCTCCGGCGGGATCCGGATCGCCCCGAGGCTCACCGACAGCAGCGCGACCGCGAGCATCAGCCCGGCGAGCGCCGCCAGCACCCACGGCAGGGCGGCGCGGCGGTTCAGCATCATGGCGGCCCGCTCACGACTTGGGACGCCTTACGCGACATCCTCTCCGCCCTCTGCGGACCACCGGATACCCACCTCTCCGGCTGAGGCGCGGGTCCCCTCTCCCGTGCGGGAGAGGGACAGGGTGAGGGATCAAATCTTTCCGGAGAGGTCGCATCCCTCACCCCAACCCTCTCCCGCACGGGAGAGGGAGCGCGTTGCGGCCAGTGGAGACCGGCATGCGGCTCCCGCAGCCTCCGCGCAGGAAAGACAGGCGTGCCCCCCTCACTCACCCGGCAGGCCCGGGTAGATCGCGCGCATCAGCTCGGCGGCCGCCTGGGGGGTGCGCGGGCCGAAGCCGAGTAGATAGAGGCCGTCCATGGCGATCAGCCGGCCCTGCGCGCCGGCCGGGGTCCGGCCCAGGGCCGAATCGGGGGCGAACACGGTCTCGGGCTTGGGCGGCTCCGGGCCGTTCTGCATCATCACCACGGCGTCGGGGGCGGCGGCCACGATGGCCTCGTCGGTCATCGGCTTGAACCCGGCGACGCCCGCGGCCGCGTTGGTGATGCCGGCGAGCGCCAGCATGCCGTCGGCCGTGGACCCCGTGCCGCCCACCACCGTGCGGCCGCCCTGGAGGGAGAGGACGACGATCGCCCGGGCGGGCGTCTCGATCCGCGCGCGTCGTGCCGCGACCTCCGCGAAGCGGGCGCGGACCTCGGCGGCGAGGGATCCGGCCTCCTGGTCCAGGCCGGCCAGGCGTCCGATGACGGCGATCTTGTCGAGGACGCCCTCGGGGTTCGGCGGCTCGGTCACGGTCTCGACGCGCAGGCCGGCCTCGCGCAGCTGCGCCAGCAC
>NZ_VRVD01000103.1:0-10897 GCF_008040015.1 Methylobacterium sp. WL18
CGCCTTGGCGGCCGAGCGGGCGCGGGTGGTGGCGGCCCTGCGCGACCGGCCGTTCGACTACGTCGCCCAGGAGGCCGCGCCGCTCTCGACCATGCCGGGCTGGGAGCGCGGCGACAACGGCCTCTCCCTGGTGCCCCGCCCCTTCGTGGTGCGCGTCTTCGCGGCCCGGACGCCCGCGGGCTGGCAGGTCATGCCGGGGGGCTTCTGCCGGGTCTCGGAGCGCGAGGACGTCGACCCGATCGAGATGCGGCTCGGCATCCGCTCGGCCGACCTGTGGGTGCTGTCCGAGAGCCCCGTCGAGGCGCCGCTGATCGGCTCCCACGCGGCCCCGCGGGTGCGCCGGGTCGGCGGCCACCTGCCGTCGCGTGCCGCCGACGGCCTGTTCTGGTTCGGCCGCTACCTCGAACGCGCCGAGGCGGTGATCCGTCTGGTCCTGGCGCACCTGCGCAGCGTCGGCGACGCCGTGGGGGCAGACATCTCCGGGGCCCTCGACACGCCGGCCGCCCTGGCCCTGCGGGCGCTCCTCTACGAATGGGGCGCCACCGGCGCCACCGACCTGCCCACGGCCCGGCTCGCCCAGGAGGCGCTGACCGGGCGCGAGCGCTCGGGCTCGGCCCGCGCCCACATCGTCTCGGCCCGGCGCAACGCCGCCGCGCTCCGCGCCCGCCTCTCCGGCGAGGCCTGGCGGGTGCTGGCCGACCTGATCGAGATCGTGTCGCTGGACACCGACCGGGCCTTCACCGAGTCGCAGCTCGCCGGCCGCGCCGAGCGGGCGCTGAGCCAGCTCGCCGCCCTGTCCGGGCTCACCCACGAGAACATGAGCCGGGCGGAGGGCTGGCACTTCGTCGAGCTCGGCCGGCGCGTCGAGCGGGCGATCAACACCTGCACCTTCGCGCTGTCCTTCGCCAACGACGAGGCGACCCCGGGCTGCCTCGGGGTGATGCTCTCGCTCAGCGACTCGCAGATCAGCTACGGCCGGCGCTACATGCAGGGCGCGGCCCTCGACCCGGTCCGCGACATGGTGCTGCTCGACCCCTACAACCCGCGCTCGATCGCCTTCCAGGCGGAGGCGATCGCCCGGCACCTCGACGACCTGCCGGCCCTGTCGGCCGACGGCATCCCGGAGCCGCATCGCCGCATCGCTTCCCGGATCCTGGCGGAGCTGCGCAGCGGCGAGGCCGCCGATTTCGACGCCGTGCGCCTCACCGCCCTGGAGACCGACCTCGAACGCCTCGCCGACGGCATCGCGGTGCGTTACTTTCCGGCCGGGCCGAACGCGCTGCGCCCGGAAAAGCTGACGGGTCTGGCGTGATGATGGACCCCGTGGATTCCGGCTTGGATTCCCGGTGGGATTCTCGGCCCTGCGTCAGGATCGCCGCAAGACCGGTGATCCTTTCGGCCTATGATGCCTGCGACAGACGTCAAATCGCGCGGCCGCCGGGATGATCTACACGCTGCGCCACCGCACGACCTACCGCTACGGCAAGCCGGTGCGCTTCGCCCGCTGCGCCCTGCGGCTCAAGCCGCAGGACGGCGAGGGCCAGAGCGTGCTGGCGAGCGCCGTGACCATCGACCCGAGCCCCACCACCGCGGTGATGCGGCGTGACTATTTCGGGATCGAGGCCGTGGCGATCACCCTCGACACCCCCCACACCACCTTCAGCGTCGAGGCGCTCTCCACCGTGCGGGTCGAGCGCCGCGTCCCGCCGGAGCCCGAGGCCGGCCAGCCGTGGGAGCGGGTCCGCGACGCCGTGGTGGCCGGGTGCGACCTCCGCGGCCGGGCGCCGGTCCATTTCCTGTTCCCGAGCGGCCGGGTCCCCCTCGTCCCCGCTGTCACCGACTACGCCCGCGCCAGCTTCATGCCGGGCCGCAGCGCCTATGGGACGGCCTACGACCTGATGCTGCGCATCCGCGCCGACTTCCGGTTCGACGCCAAGGCCACGAATGTGCGCACGCCGCTCGCCGAATCCTTCGCGCTCCGGGCCGGGGTCTGCCAGGATTTCGCCCACGTGATGATCGCGGGCCTGCGCGGCATGGGGCTGCCGGCCGCCTATGTCAGCGGCTACCTGCGGACCGTGCCGCCGCCGGGCCGGCCGCGCCTGCTCGGCGCGGATGCGAGCCACGCCTGGGTGGCGGTCTGGTGCGGCAACGGCTGGCTCGGCCTCGACCCGACCAACGGCGTGGCGGTGCGGGACGACCACATCGTGGTGGCCCGGGGCCGCGACTACGGCGACGTGGCGCCGGTGGACGGCATCGTCAGCGGCTCGGGCAAGCAGCGCCTCAAGGTCGAGGTCGACGTGATCCCCGAGACCGAGACGCAGGATTTTTCCCAAGCCGGTCTCGCCCTGGTGGGGTGAAACCAGGCCCGGCCGCGTCGCTCGGCGCGCCGTGACGGCGACGTGTCGGGGTTGCCCGCTTCGCCTTGACGTTCCTCGCGGCGTCATCCCATCTGCTTCCTGTTACGCAGGGGGGCATCGATGGCCACGCCCATCGCTCAGCAGGTTCGGAAGCATCGGGATGCCTTGCGCGCGGCGGGGCTCCGGCCGGTGCAGTTCTGGGTGCCGGACACGAGCCGGCCGGGCTTCGCCGAGGAATGCCGGCGGCAATCGCGGCTGGTGGCGGCAGCCGATGCGTCCGACCCTGAGCTGAACGCCATCCTCGACGCCGCCCTCGCGGATCTGGACGACCTAGCCGAGTCGTGAGGCGCGGCGATCTCGTCACCGTGGCTAAAGCATCGTTCCGAAAGGTGGCCTCCGGCTTTCGGAAAAGGACGATGCGAATCAACGCGCTAGGGCGGGCGATTTCGGGAAACCGCGTCCGGCCCTCGTGATCCAGTCCGACGCATTCGCGCAGACCGGCACCGTGACGGTCCTCCTGCTGTCGGCGACCTTGGTGGACGCGCCGCTGATCCGGCTGACCGTGCAGCCGACGCCGGGGAACGGCCTGAACAAGCCGTCTCAGATCCAGATCGACAAGGGCATGTCGGTGAGGCGCGAGAAGGTCGGGGCGTCGATCGGCCGCCTCGATGACGCGACCCTGCTGGCGGTGACGCGTTCCCTCGCGCTGTTCCTCGGTCTCGCGTAGTTTTGGCGACCGGATCGGCCGTCCTCACCACATCGTCTTGGCGGCCCGCCCCGGCCATTCCGCGTCGTAGGCCTGGCCGCCGACCTCCCCCGCGGTGAGCGCGGCCAGGATCGCCCCGGGGCTCGGCAGGTCCGCCGGATCGACCCGGGCCTCGGGCTCCCACAGCCGGGCGCGAACGATCGCCCGGGCGCATTGAAAATACGCCGCCTCGACCGTGATCACGAGGGCCGTGCGCGGCGCGTGCCCGTCTACGCGGAACGAATCCAGAAGATCCGGGTCGGCCGAGATCACGGCGGTGCCGTTCACCCGGAAGGTCGTGCCCGAGCCCGGGATCAGGAACAGCAGCGCCACCCGCGGGTCGCGCACGACGTTGCGCAGGGAATCGATCCGGTTGTTGCCACGCCGGTCGGGCAGGATCAGCGTGCGCGGGCCGGCCACCCGCACGAAGCCCGGCCGGTCGCCCCGGGGGCTGCAATCGAGCCCCTCGGGGCCGCTGGTCGCCAGCACCGCGAACGGCGCGGCGGCGATCAGCGCCGCGTAGTCCGGCATGATCGTCGCCGTGACCTTGGCCACGGAGGCGGGCGCCAGGGACGGCGCGTAGATCGCCTCCAGCGCCGCGATGCTGTCGACGACCACCGCGCTCACGCGACGCCTTCGGCGGGGCGGCCCACGAAGGCGGCGTGCTCCGCCACCAGGGCCCCCGACAGGGCCGACGCGATCAGGGCCCGGGTCTCCGCCACCCCGTAGAGGGCCACGAAGGAGCCGAAGCGCGGCCCCCGCGCCTCGCCGAACAGCACGTTGTACAGGCTCGTGAACCACGCCTGCGACACACCCGGACGCCCGTCCGGGCTCTTGGCCTTGCCGGACGTATCGGGGAAGTGGCGCCGCCCGACCTCGTAGACCGCCGCCTGCAGGGCCTCCGGATCGGTGGAGCCGGCATGGGCCGCCAGGGTCTCCGACAGGTCATCGAGGGCCGCCCGCTCCTCCTCCGTCGGCGCCCGGTAGGTCTTGGCCGGCCGGACGAAATCCGAAAAATACTTGAGAGCGTGGACCACCAGCCGGTCGAGCCCCGGATGGGTCTCCGGCCCGGTCTGCGGCGCATAGCGGCGGATGAAGCCCCACAGCACCGCCGGATCCTCGGTGTTGGCCACCGCGGCGAGGTTGAGCAGCATCGCGAAGGTCAGGCTCGCGCCCTCGACCCGCTCCGGCTCGGGCGGGTTCCCGGCATGCAGGTGCCAGACCGGGTTGCCGAGGCGCAGCTTCGCGTCCTGGCCGGAATAGCGGTCGAGGAAGCCGATATACTCGTCGACGTTGCGCGGGATCACGTCGAAGAACAGGCGCTTGGCCTCGCGGGGCTTGTTGTACATGAACAGACCCAAAGATTCCGGCGTGCCGTACTTCAGCCAGTCGTCGATGGTCAGGCCGTTGCCCTTCGACTTCGAGATCTTTTGGCCCTTCTCGTCGAGGAACAGCTCGTAGTTGAACCCGTCCGGCGGCTCGCCGCCGAGCGCCCGGGCGATCTTGCCCGACAGCTTGACCGAATCGATCAGGTCCTTGCCGGCCATCTCGTAATCGATGCCGAGCGCGACCCAGCGCATCGCCCAGTCGGGCTTCCATTGCAGCTTGGCGTGGCCGCCGGTCACCGGGGTCTCGTAGCGCTCGCCCGTGGCGGGATCGCGCCAGACCAGCGTACCGGTCTCGACCCGCACCTCGTCGATCGGCACCTGCATGACGTGGCCGGTGACCGGGTGCAGGGGCAGGAACGGCGAATAGGAGGCCGAGCGTTCCGCGCGCAGCGACGGCAGCATGATCTCCATCACGGCATCGTAGCGCTCCAGGACGCGCATCAAAGCCGCATCGAACACGCCCGAGCGATAGCAGTCCGTCGCCGAGCGGAACTCGTAGGCGAACCCGAAGGCATCCAGGAAGCGGCGCAGCTCGGCGTTGTTGTGCGCCCCGAAGCTGTCGTGGGTGCCGAACGGGTCCGGCACGCGGGTGAGCGGCTGGTTGAGATGCGCGGCCAGCATCTCGCGGTTGGGCACGTTGTCCGGGACCTTGCGCAGCCCGTCCATGTCGTCCGAGAAGGCGATCAGCCGGGTCGGCACCGCGTCCCGGGTCAGCACCCGGAAGGCGTGGCGGACCATGGAGGTGCGGGCGACCTCCCCGAAGGTGCCGATATGCGGCAGCCCCGACGGCCCGTAGCCGGTCTCGAACACCACCTCGGTCGTGCCGGATTTCTCCAGCCGCGCGACGAGCTTGCGCGCCTCCTCGAAGGGCCAGGCGGCGGCGGTGGCGGCCGCCTCGATCAGGTCGGGGTCGAGGGTCAGGGCAGGTGCGGCGGGCATGATCTGGGGACTGAGGGTACGCTGGGATCGCGCACCCTAGAGCGGTTCGAGCCCCAGCGGAACGCCCGTCGGCGCAATCCGGTGTCCCGGCGGCGTTCGGGGCGACTGTGGGCCTTCAGGACTGTGGCTGGCGCGCGGCATGCCGGACGCCGAGGATGACGATCTCATCCGTCGCGACGCGATATGTGATCGCGTAGGGGGATGGGCGTACCCGGAGACGTCGGACACCGGGCCGGGCCGTCACGGAGCCTGCAAAGGGATGTCGCAGGAGAAGGTCGATGGCCGCCCGAAGCCGCAGTTGGACCTTGCGCGCGTCCTGCGGGTTCTTCTGGTCAAGGTAGGCCAGAGCCTTGCCGAGTTCCGATGCCGCGGGCTGGGTGAGCGCAGCCTCACAGGCCATATTTGGCCCAGATGGCGCGCACCTCCGATTCCGTCGCGAACTTGCCACGCGCAGCCGCTGCCTCGGATTCGTCGAGTTCCGCCTCCTCCTCCGGGGTGAACCGGTAGAGCGGCGCGTCCTCATCGACGAAGGCCAGCATCAGGCGTGCGATCTCGTCCTGCACTTCCGGGGCAAAAGTTTTTGCCCGCGCCACCGCCTTGTCGAGCAGATCCGTCATGCCTCGATCCTGTCGGAGAGACCCCGCGCGGTGCAGGATCCCCGACTCGCTGCCGGGAAGAAAGCCCTCAGAACGGGCTCACCGGGAAGAACCGCAGGTACAGCTCGGTGTATTTCCCGTCGTCCCAGACCCGCTGGAGCGCGTCGTCCAGCGCCCGGGAGAGGGCGGCGTCCTCCGGGCGGGTGATCAGCCCGATGCCCTCGCCGAAATAGCGGTTCTCCAGGTAGGCGCCGCCGATCAGGGCACAGCAATTCTCCGCCTCCTGGCCGCCGACATAGAGGGCGAGGTTGAGGCCGTCGGCGAACAGGTAGTCGATCTCGCCGCGCTTGAGCGCGCCCTCGGCGGCCGCGAGGTCGAGGAACTCCTTCGGGACGGCTTTGGGGAAGAACGCCTTCAGGTAGGCCGCATGCGCGCTGCCGCCCATCACCCCGACGCTGCGGCCGGCGAGCGCCGCCGCCGAGGGGACCGGCAGGCCCTTGTCGGCCCGCGCGGCGAAGCGCGCCGGCCAGCGGAAATACGGGCGCGTCGCCAGGAATTTCTCGCGTAGGGGCGCGGTCAGCGGGATGGCGGCCGCGATCACGTCGCCCTGGCGGCTGTCCAGGGCGTCCAGCAGGGTGTCGAAGCGGCGCGCCTGCACCGTGCAGGTGATCGTCAACTTCTCGCAAACCGCCCGGGCGAGCTCGACCACGAAGCCGGTCGGGTTGCCGTCCGTGCCGGCAAAGTGCAGCGGCGGGAACTCGTCGTCGGTCAGGAATCGAACGGCCCGGCCGGTCTGGGGCGCCTCGATCCGCTCGCCGCGGCTGCGCGGATTCCAGAAATCCGGGACCGTCACGGCGGGCGTCGCCTCCTGCGGCGCGGCGGTCGCCGCCGCACGGGCGGGCAGCGGACCGGTCCAGACGAGAGCGGCGAGCGCAGCCAAGGCGAGCACGGCGAAAGCGCGTGCGGATCGCGCTCCGCCCGCCCTTGACGGCGGAAATGCGGCGATGCTCCTCTCGGAGGGCGGGAACGGGGTCTGGCTCACGCCCCTCCCCTATCACGTCCTGCCCTACCACGTCCTGGGGCTGCCGGGGGAGCGTCGGCATGTCGGTGCAGCGCCTGCCCACGGCCGCGATCGCCCCGAGGATGTCCCTTCCGCCGGAGATCGCGTTCCTGCTTGCCGAAGGGATCGACGCCCACCTCCTGACCCGGGCGGCCCGGGACGCCGCCGCCGCCGGGACCGATGCGGCGACCGCGCTGCTGAATGCCGGGCTGATGGAGGAGACGGCCTATTACCGCGCCCTGGCCCGACGCCTCGGCGCCCCGTTCCTCGGCGGTCCGATCCCGTTCGGCCTGGGTCTACGCTTCCCCGACAGCCTGGTCGCCGGGCTCGCGCCCCTCGCCCTCGGATCTGGCGCCGCCTGCGTGCTGGCGCCCCGTGGCCGGCTGATCGCCGAGCTGCTCGACGGGCCGCGCCGCGCCGCGATGCCGGCGATCACCAGCCCGACGCATCTGCGCGAGGCGGTGTTCGCCGCGATCCCGGGGGCGGTTGCGGATCACGCCGCGCAGGATCTGCGGCGGCACGCGCCCGAACGGTCCGTGCCCTCCGAGCCGGCGAGCCGGTGGCTGCTGCTCCTCGTCCTCGTGCTGATCGCGGGGCTCTGCCTGTTCGCGGTGTTGCCGGCGCCCCTCGCCCGTGCCGTGACCCTGACCGGGCAGGCCCTGTTCCTGGCCATGACGACGGTCCGGCTCGCCGCGCCGATCATCGCGGCGCCGGTGGCGGCCGAGGCCGTCGAGCTGCTCGCCGACGCCCACCTGCCGGTCTACACGGTGCTCGTCGCCCTCCACCGCGAGGCGGCGGTGGTGCCCGACCTGATCCGGGGACTCGCTGCCCTCGACTATCCGCCGGCGAAGCTCGACATCAAGCTGCTGATCGAGGCGGACGACGCCGAGACCGCGGCCGCCCTGGCGCCGATCGCCCTGCCGGCCCGATTCGAGGTGATCACGGTGCCGCCGGGGGCGCCCCGCACCAAGCCGCGGGCGCTCAATGCCGCGCTGCCGCTCGCCCGCGGCGCCCTGCTCACGGTCTACGACGCCGAGGACGTGCCCGATCCCGGGCAGCTGCGGCTGGCCGCGTCGCTGTTCGCGCGCCTGCCCGAAAGGACCGCCTGCCTGCAGGGCCGCCTCGTGATCGACAATGCCGGCGATTCCCGTCTGGCCCGGGCCTTCGCGCTGGAATACGCGGGCCTGTTCGACGTGCTGAACCCGGCGCTCGCGCGCCTCGACGTGCCGGTCCCCCTCGGGGGCACATCGATGCACCTGCGCACCCGGGTGCTGCGGGCGCTGCACGGCTGGGACCCCTGGAACGTCACCGAGGATGCCGATCTCGGGATGCGGCTCGCCCTGGCGGGCTACGCGGTCGGCGACCTGCCGAGCGCCACGATCGAGGAGGCGCCGGCCCGGCTGGGCCCCTGGCTGGCCCAGCGCACCCGCTGGCTGAAGGGCCTGATGCAGACCAGCCTCGCCCATGGCCGCCGCCCCCTGGCCAACGCCTGCCGCCTCGGCACCCTGGAGGCGCTCTGCGCGGCGGCGCTGGTGCCCGGCACGGTGGCCTCGGCGCTCGCCTACCCCGTCTGCCTCGCCTACGCCGCCTGGCGTTACTTGGTCGCGGAGATTCCGGCCGCCCCGTCCTTCCCGGACAACCTCGTGGCCGGGGTCGCCATGACGCTGTTCGGTGTGGGGTTCGCCGCCATGGTGCTGCCGACCCTGATCGGCTGCGCCCGGCGCGGCTGGGGCGACCTGGCGCAGTCGGCCCCCTGGATGCCGGTCTATTTCCTGCTCGTCAGCCTGGCGGCGTGGCTCGCCCTGATCGAGCTGGTCCGCGCGCCGGTGCGCTGGAACAAGACGCCGCACGGCCTGTCGCGCACCTCGCGCAGCGGCCGGCTGCGACGGCGGGCGCCGCCGTGACGGGCGGTTTCCGATGGCTCGGCCGCCACGCGCGTGCGGAACTTTGGGAACAGTCGGCCAAGCCGGCTCGTTCGGCCCCTGCGGCACGTCGCTTTGGCGAGCCGGAGACGACTAGGACAACTCTATGGCTACCGGTACCGTGAAGTGGTTCAACGAGACCAAGGGCTACGGCTTCATCCAGCCCGATGATGGCGGCAAGGACGTGTTCGTCCACATCTCGGCTGTCGAGCGCGCAGGGATGCGCAACCTGATCGAGGGACAGAAGATCTCCTACGACGTCGAGGCCGATCGGCGCAGCGGCAAGGAGAGCGCGGCCAACCTCAAGGCCGACTGAGCTTTCCCGATCCGGGACCGAGGCGCGCGCATCCGCTTGCGCTTTGGCTAACCGGAGCCGGCTATCACCGGTCCTGCGAGCCGCGTTGCGTATCGGCTCGCGCCGGTGAGATCCACGACCCCCCGCTGCCCGGTGATCGGATCCGGGCGCGGGGGGGCGTGTCACGCCTCGTCCCCGGACGAATGGGCGACCGCCGGACCCCGGTAGAGCAAGGTCGCGTGCCGGTCATGCGTCTTCCACACCGGCAACGAACCCTCCCGAACGAACATCGCGAAGGCCTCGACCGCCTCCCAGCGCTCGAACGCGTCCGCGCCGTCCAGGGCACGACCCACGATACAGGCGGCCTCCGGGGCGTCTGGGGATGAGCCGGGACTGCGACGCTCCAGCGCGAAGACGACGCCCGCCCGATCGGGCCTCAATGCGTCCGGCAGGGCGCCGATCCGACGCCAGAGGCAGTGCCATTGCACGCAGGCCTCGGGACGCTCGGGGTAGATCCCGCAATCCCGGCCGGAATTGTGCCGGCACAGGGTTCCCGCCGGCTTGGCCAGCGCCTTGATCTCCAGGATGCGGCAGCAGGCCGTGCAGGATCCGCAGGATCGGCCGGGAACGAGCGCGCCTGCGGCGTTTGGGACGGTCAAGCGCGGGGTGCCGCGGCCGGGTTTGTCATCGCTGCCGATCCTGTCGGGGGCGGGTGCCGCGAGGACGCCCGCCCGGGCTGCTAAACTGTTGAAATCACCGCCTGCGGTGCAGGACCTTGCCGATGCCCGACACGGCAACGCTCTGGGACCTGGTGACCGACGAGCGCATCGCGACCGGGGCGGTCGGCCGTGCGGTCGATGCCTATCTCGCGGAGCCCGCGACGCGGACGCACGCCTTGGGGCCGGATCACGTCCTGGATCTGGCCGCGGCCGTCGCGGCGCACGCCTTCGCGCCGGCCAAGACGGTCGTTATCGAGGCCGGCGCACCGCAGGGCCGTGCGGTCGGCCCTGTTCATGCGCGGCCCACGATCGCGATGACGCCCCCGACGGCGTCATCGCGATCGGACGATCCTACTCGTCGTCGTCGTCGTTGACCTCGACGAGGTCGGAGGTGTTGTCGTCGTCCTCGTCGACCACGAGGGTGTCGTCCTCGACCGTCTCGCCGTCGTCCTCGATGTCCAGGGCGTCGTCGCCCTCGGTATCGGTGTCCTTGTCGGCCTCTTCGGCCTCGACCTCGTCGAGGGACACGAGCTCGGGGCCCTCGGCCTCGTCCTCCTCTTCGACCGGCGCCTCCTTGCGGGCGACGACGGGAGGGGCCGCCCTGCCGAACGAGGTCGCGACCGCGGTCGGGACGACTTCGCCCGAGTAGGGGGAGACGACGGGATCCTTGTTGAGGTCGTAGAACTTCTTCCCCGTCGTCGGGCAGATCCGCTTTGTACCAAGGTCCGGACGCGCCACTGCAACTCTCCTTAAGAACGTGTTCGATGCCGGATCGCCGGCGTGGTTTCGACGGTGTGTAGCACAGGACGGCGCCCGGTGGCCCGCCTCGACCGAGACGGATCCCACAGGGCCGCCGGGCGCCGTCCTGTGCTACAC
>NZ_VRVD01001040.1:0-1027 GCF_008040015.1 Methylobacterium sp. WL18
GGCCGACACCGTGTCGGTGCCCGCGGCGGTGATCGCGGCGCTGGCCGCCGAGGTGCGGGCGGTCTGAACCGGTCCGCCACGCGTGCCGGTCCGCCATCGCTTCGGGCGGCCGCGAATCGCGGTGCCCGGAGATCCCGGCCGCGATGAAGACCTGGGCCGCCATCTTGCCGACTTCTTACGCGAGCTTCACTATTCCCGATCCCCGGTCCGGCCCCGCGCATGGGGCCGCCCGTCGTCAGGAAGTGAAGATGGTCCGCGTCCCCCGCCTGCTCCCGGTCGGAGCCCTCGCCCTGCTCGCCTCCGGTCTCGTCACCGGCCTCGCCGGCGCCGTCGTCGGGAGTGTCGGCCTGTTGTCCGCGACGGTCGCCCAGGCCCAGGAGGCGCAGCCGGACGGCTTCACGGATGCCGCCCCCGCCAAGCGCGGGCGTCGCTCGCGCCGGGAGCGGACCCCGCGGGCCGAGAAGAAGGCCGCGACCCCGCCCGGGATGCAGCAGGCCACCCCGGTGGCGATCTTCGGCGACTGGAACGTGTTCGTGAACGGCGATGGCCGCGCCAAGCTCTGCTACGCCATCGCACAGCCGCAGACCCGCTCGCCCAAGACCTTGAAGCGCGACACCGCCTACCTGTTCGTGAGCGTGCGCAAGGGTGAGAACGTCCAGAACGAGGTCGCGGTGATGCTGGGCTTCCCGTCGAAGCCCGCGGCCTCCCAGGTCAAGCCGGGCTCCGCCGCGGCGCCGACGGACCCGAGCCTCAACCTCGGCGCCGGCCGCTACGGCCTCGTCGTGAAGGACGGGAACGCCTGGCTGCAGAACCCCGCCGAGGAGGCCCGGGTGGTCTCCGAGATGAGCGCGCGCAACCCGAAGCTGGTGATCAAGACCACGTCGCTGCGCGGCAACCCGACGAGCGACGAATACGCGCTCGCCGGCTTCGCGGAAGCGATGAAGCGCACCCGGGACGAGTGCGCGCGGTAAGGGCCCGGTCGGCGCGCGCCCTCACGCCCGGCGGCGCCGGATCTCCGCAGCCGCCT
>NZ_VRVD01001041.1:0-1026 GCF_008040015.1 Methylobacterium sp. WL18
GCACACATGGCCGAGGTCGGCGAGATGTTGCCCGACGGGGGGCAGCTGCAGGACGAACTGGAAGCCGGGGGGCTCGACAGCGGCCCCGGCGGCCGGCGCGTGCCGCAGCGGACCTGCATCGTCACGCGCGTCGTCCAGCCGCCCGAGGCGATGATCCGGTTCGTGCGCGGCCCGGATGGCGCCGTGGTGCCGGACCTGCGGGCCAAGCTCCCCGGGCGCGGCGCCTGGATCAGCGCGAAGCGGGATGCCGTCGCGACGGCGGTCCGCAAGAACCTGTTCGCGCGGGCGTTCAAGGGACCGGCCCAGGCCGGCCCCGACCTGCCCGACCGGATCGTCACAGGCCTGCGCGAGGATCTGCGGCAGGCGATCGCCATGGCCAACAAGGCGGGCTGCGTGGTCGCGGGCTTCTCGAAGGTCGAGGCGGCGATCGGCGGCCAGCCCGGCGCGGTGGCGCTGATCCACGCCGCGGAAGCCAGTCCGGACGGCCGGCGCAAGATCGCCGCGGCCTTGTACCGACGGCACGGCGAGGCCATGTCAAGGATACCGATCATCGACGACCTGTCCGAAGATGAATTGGACATGGCCTTAGGTCGGGATCATGTGATACACGCTGCGCTCGTCGCAGGAGCCGGAGCTGCCGGCTGCCTGTCGCGTTGGCGTCGGCTACGCTCCTTCGAGGGCGCCGCCGCGGCGACCGAGGAGCCCGGTCCAGCCCGAATCGGCGGGATCGACGAAGCCTCACGTTGACGACGCACCAGGACGAATTTGGCTGGCGCCACCGGGCGTCGGTTCACGGGACGATGGAAACCCTCAGGGTTCAGGCTGAATGAGCGACACGAACAACCCGGGCGACAAGACTCTGAACAGGACTTCTCCGAAGCCGCTCTCCCTCAAGCGGCCGATCGAGGCGGGTACCGTACGGCAGAGCTTCTCCCATGGCCGCTCCAAGCAGGTCGTGGTCGAGACGGTCAAGCGCCGTGGCGTCATCGGCGCGGCGCCGGCCGCCCCTGCCCGTGAGCCTGCGCC
>NZ_VRVD01001042.1:0-1024 GCF_008040015.1 Methylobacterium sp. WL18
ACGCGGCAGGTCGGCGGCCGAGGCGGCGCCGGTCAGGAGGGCCGTGGCGGCGCTCGCGAGAAGAAGCTTCTTGATCATCTGGTCCTCAATCTCCCGTTGATCGGGATGTGCCGGATGACAGGACGTGAGGACGGCCCGACGCGATAGTGCAGCTTTGCAACAGCGCCCGCGAAGGCTCCGAACCGGTGCCCGAAAACGTGCGCTGGCACACATCGAGGGTGCCAAAAGCCTCGGACTGCGCATTATTGGGCCAAATCTGCTGGCGGATAGAACTATTCCTCCACTCCGCCGACAGCTGTCCATCGTTAACTTGGCGGCAACATCCGCAGCCCGGCGGGCGGCGTGCCTCCGCGGTCGCGTCGCCTGCAGATTGCACGGCCAGGCAGGGTGCGGGCGTCACGTCCCGAAGGATGTCTCCGCGCGGGGCCGGCCGACGGCAATCGCCGCGTGCGGCGTGGACGATCCGGGCTACTTCCCGTAGCTTCGGGCCATGTCAGAGGCCCATTTCCCGCCCGATCCCGGGCTGGCGCGGGCAATCGACCGCCTGGCGGTCGCCCGGTCCATCGCGGACGTCGTGTCCATCCTGCGCGAGACGGCGCGGGACATCGTCGGCTCCGACGGGATCGCCGTGGTCCTGCGCGAGGGCGAGTCCTGTTTCTATGCCGCGGAGGACGCGATCGAGCCGCTCTGGTGCGGCCGCCGGTTCCCGCTCACCGCCTGCATCTCCGGCTGGGCGATGCTCAACGACCGGACCGCCGTGGTCCCGGATATCGAACTCGATGCACGATTGCCGGTCGAGGCCTACCGCGCCACGTCGATGCGCAGCCTGGTGATGGTGCCGATCGGGTCGCCCGAGCCGATGGCGGCGCTGGGTGCCTATTGGTGTGCGTCGGTGATCCCGGACGACGGTACGGTCTGCCGGATCGAGACGCTGGCCCGGCAGGCCGCGGTCGCGCTGGTTCGCCTGCGCGTCCCCTCGTATGCCGGGAGCCCGGTTTCGGCGCCGCGGCCCGTCGGTGAGGCC
>NZ_VRVD01001043.1:0-1020 GCF_008040015.1 Methylobacterium sp. WL18
GCGGCTGGGTTGGTCGGAGCGGTGGCCATGGCCGGCTGCGCGGTGGCGCTGGTCGTCACCGAGGCCACGCTCGCCGGGCTCGCGGCGGGGGTGGCGACACCGTTTGCGCTGGCCCCGCCGGGTGGGGTCGTCACCGCCGTTGTGTCGAGGGCCGCAGGGGCCGCCGCGCCCGGTCCTGTGGCCGGCGTGTGGGCCATGCCGTTTGCCGGCGTGGCCGATGCCGAACCGGCCGCGGATTGAGCCGAGACGGGGGACGCGGACAGGTTCGCCGTCCCCGCAGAGCCCGTCGTCGGGGCAGCGGCCTGGGGTGCTGCGCTGACGGTGGTCGGAGGAGGCGCCGAACCCGTGGCCGCAATGGTCGCACCGCCCGAATGGGTCGTCTCCGCGGCGCTCTGCGACGGCGCGCCCGCGCTCGTGTGCGATCCGCCGTTCGTGCTGCTCACCGAGCTGGGAGCGGCACGGGTCGGCGCGCTGGAAGTCACCGTCGCGGTTGTCGTGCCGGCGGCATTCGGCGTCGGCGCGGCAGGCGCTGCGCTGACGGTGGTCGGTTGAGCCCCCGTCGTCGCATGGCCGCCTGCCGTGCCGGTCCCGCTTCCGGTGGCGGGAGCGGTGCTGGCCGGCGGAGACGAGACGGCGGAACCCGTGGCCGGAGTCGTTGAGCCACCCGCATTCGTCGTGGAGGTTGCAGCCGGCGCCGTCGCGCCCGTGGTGGGCGCATGCGTTCCACCGTTCGCGCTGCTGCCGGTCGCGCTCGAAGCAGTGCTGTTCGGCGTGGCCGCGGCGCTGGTTTGCGCCGTCGTGGGGGTCGTGCTCGCGCCGGGGGCCGTCGACGGTGCCGCCGATGGTGCTGTCGTGGGCGCCGCGCTGACGGTGGGCGCGCTCGTTCCCGGCGTGGCACTGGTCGAGCCCGAAGACGCGCCGACCGGTGGGTTCTGAACGGCCGACGGCGTGGAGGTACCGGACCCCGTCGTCGGGGCGATCGATGTCGGCGCAGCGGCGGGGGACGCGCCGCCGTTCGGG
>NZ_VRVD01001044.1:0-1018 GCF_008040015.1 Methylobacterium sp. WL18
GCGCTCACCGGCTCGGACGACGGCACGCTCCTGTCCTGGAATGCCGGCGACACCGCCTACGCGCTGAGCGGCCCGCAGGACGACGCGGTCCTGCGCCAGGCCGCCGGGATGCTGGGGGCGGGCGCGGCGACGCGCTGAGGGATTTTCGGGGACGGCCGAACATTCGCCACGTCATTCCCAACGACGGCCCTACACAGGTTTGAGGCGCAGGCGCTGCTACAGGTCGCTCCGCGCACCCTCTGCCGCACGGGCTGCCGAATTCACACTTCGGGCCGGGACACTTGGGCACAGGATGACGCGCGGGTCCCCTCTCCCGCACGGGAGAGGGGACTTGCGGCTTCTGCGGCCATGGTATGGATGCGGCTGCAATCGGAACGTGTGGGCCCCCGGCGCTCCGGGCTCGCCTTCGGCGCCCCGGAATAAGGGATCCGGATTTTCAACGCATCCGAGTAGCCCGCACACTGAAAACAGCTGCTCTCGCTGGCACCGCACTATGCCCTCTGCCATTGCTCCGCCCCTCGACAGGCCGCCCCGCCGGGTGCCAAAGATCGGCCATGCAGGCCGCCGATTCAGCGCAACGGGATGAGGGGCTGACAGCCCTGTTCGAGGCCGCCCGGGCGGTGCGCGCGCGGGCGCACGCGCCCTATTCCCGGTTCCGGGTCGGGGCGGCGCTGCGCGACGAGCGCGGCGCGATCCATGCCGGCTGCAACGTCGAGAACGCGGCCTACCCGGTCGGGACCTGCGCGGAGGCCGGGGCGATCGCCGCGATGATCGCGGGCGGCGGCCGGCGCATCGCCGCGATCCTGGTCTGCGGCGACGGCGCGGGCCTGGTGACGCCCTGCGGCGCCTGCCGCCAGCGCATCCGCGAATTCGCCGGGCCGGACACGCCGATCCACGCCGCCGGGCCGGAGCGCGTCGCGAAAACCTTCACGCTGGAAGAGTTGCTGCCCGAATCGTTCGGGCCGGAGACGCTGGGTGACTGACGCCGCCGCCCTCGCCACCCTCCGGGCCGCCGGCT
>NZ_VRVD01001045.1:0-1015 GCF_008040015.1 Methylobacterium sp. WL18
ACGCCGTTCGCCTCGGCGAGCGCCGCCAGCGCCGCGCCGTGGCGGGCGAGCAGGGCCTTGTTGGCGGTCACCACGGTCTTGCCGGCCTGCAGCGCCGCCTCGACCACGGCCTTGGCCGACCCCTCGGCGCCGCCGATCAACTCGACCACGCAGTCGACCTCGCCGGAGCGGGCGAGCGCCACCGGATCGTCGAACCAGGTCACGCCGGCCAAGTCGAGGCCACGGTCGCGGGTCCGGTCGCGGGACGACACAGCGGCGACGCGGATGTCGAGGCCGGAGGCGGTCAGGGTGTCATGGCGGCGGGCGATCATCCGGACGACGGACGCGCCGACGGTGCCGAGCCCGGCGACGCCGATGCGGTAGCTCACTGTCATGATTCCTTCCGTGCACGGGACTCGCGATGAGCCGGGTCACCGATGCGGCGCATCTGTGCAAGAATTCCGTCCGGCCCGCAACAAAACCGGCCGCGCCCTCACGGGACCGCGGCGCGGTGCCGGATCGCCGTGACCACGAGGGCGTAGAGCACGACGGCGTTCAGGACGTGCCAGAGCGCGTGCGTGCCGATCGGCAGCGCCGCGCAGACGGATCGGTCGAGGGTGCGCGCGGTCAGCGAGACCAGGAACAGCACGCCGATCTCCGTGAGCCTCCGGCCGGTGCCGACGAAGCGGTGCTCCGGACGATCGAGCGCCGCCACGGTGAAGAGGGCGAGCGCCGCGGGCACGTAGTCGATCGATCCATGGGTCAGGGCGGAGATGTCGGACCCGCTCAGTCCGTCGAGGGTGGGGACCAGCGTGAAGCTGAACAGGACGAAGCCCGCGGTGGCCGCCTCCACCCGGATGCGCGGCAGCCTCAGGAACCGGTGCAGCGCCAAAGCCAGGTAGGCGACGATGAACAGCGTGATCGGGATGATGTCGGCATACATCGCCCAGGTCACCGCCAGGGTGTGGAACAGGAACGAGCCGCACCCCACGACGGCGATCAGCCCGGCCAGCCCCAGGCAGGCGCGGTCCGGCGG
>NZ_VRVD01001046.1:0-1010 GCF_008040015.1 Methylobacterium sp. WL18
GGCGGCCCGACAGGAAGCCGAGGCCCGGGGCCCCGGCGCCCGCCTCGGCAAGCATCCGCTCGACGGCGTCGGCGATCTCGTTGGGCTCGGCCATGCGGCCGGGGCCGGTCTCCGCCTCGGCCATCTTGCCGGCATTGGGCCCGACGAGGCGGATCCCGTCGCCCTCCAGGGTGGCGCGGTTGCGGCGGGTCGCCGGATGCGCCCACATCTGCACGTTCATGGCCGGCGCGATCAGGATCGGCAGGGTTGTGGCCAGCAGGATCGTGGTCGCGAGGTCGGCGGCGTGGCCGCCCGCCATCCGGGCCATCAGGTTGGCGGTGGCCGGCGCCACCACGACGGCATCCGCCTGTCGGGCCAGCTTGATGTGGCCGATATCGGCCTCCTCGGCCCGGTCGAACAGGTCGGTATGGGCCCGCTCGCCCGCGAGCGCCGCGGCGGCGAGCGGCGTCACGAATTCCTGCGCGCCCGCGGTCAGCACCGGGCAGACGCTGGCGCCCCGCTCGCGCAGGCGCCGGATCAGGTCGAGGGCCTTGTAGGCCGCGATGCCGCCGCCGATGACGAGGAGGACGCGGCGGTTGGCGAGCGTTTCAGTCGTGCGGGTCTCGGTCATGGCGAAAAGCCTCTGCCTGAGCCGGCGCGCCCGTCAAGCGGGCCGGGGGTCAGGCCGCCGCCGGAACCGCGGGCGCCTTCAGGCCGCCGAAGCGGCGATCCCGGCGGGCGAAGTCGGCGATCGCCGTGGCGAGGTCGTCGGGCCCGAAATCCGGCCACATCCGGTCGGTGAAGTGGAGTTCGGCATAGGCCGCCTCCCACAGCAGGAAATCCGACAGGCGCTGCTCGCCGCCGGTGCGGATCACGAGGTCCACGTCCACCGGCGAGCCGTGCATCTGCCCGGCCACCAGCGCGCCGAAACTCTCCCGGGAGGCGTCGCCGCCCTGGAGCGCCTGCGCCGCCGCGATGATCGCGTCCCGGGCGGAATAGTCGACGCAGATCCGCAGGTGCAGGCGGGTGCC
>NZ_VRVD01001047.1:0-1005 GCF_008040015.1 Methylobacterium sp. WL18
GGCTCGACCTCCACGCCTGCCTGGACGCGCCGCTGACGCTGCCGCCCCGGGGCGCACCCGCCCTGATCTCGGCGGGCTTCTGCGTGCTGATCCGCGACCCCGCCTGGTGCGGCCTGATCTTCCCGCGCTCCGGACGCGGCCATCGCGACGGGCTGGTGCTAGGCAACGGCACCGGCGTGATCGACGCGGATTACGAAGGCCCCCTGATGGTCTCGGCCTGGAACCGCGACGACGCGCGGCCGATCCGGATCGAGCCGGGCGACCGGATCGCCCAACTGGTCTTCACCCGCGTGACCCGGCCGGTCCTGACCGTGCTGGACGACGCGCCCGGATCGGGCTCGGGCCGTGGGGCAGGGGGGTTCGGGTCGAGCGGGCGGTAGGCGACGCGCGTCCGATCCCGAAACCGCGCAAGAACGCCAGGCATCCAGATTTCCGCCCCATCCCATCCAACCACTTCTTCCTGAGACGCGCGCGCAGCGGGGCTCGAAGGAGGCTTCCAGGGATCACAGAGGCTTCTGGAGGGCTCCTTCGAGTGCTACGCTTTGTTCCGCCAGATCAGGACGAGAACGAGAATTAAATATCATGTTTTTTCTCCACTAATTTCCAATCGAGAAAAGCCGATTGAGATATTAAATTATTTTACCTCTCAATATTGAGTGACAATAAATTGCCATACTATTAGCTTGAAATTTATATAATCTAATTTTTATTTCTTGCTTGAGAATTTCGCCGCTGGTAGCCGCGATCCGTTGACGCAACGATGATTCCCACGCCGATCCGCTTGCGGAGAGAGGAACCGGTCGTCGACTCAATGCCTCGACTTGATCGGCGCCCGGAAATTCATGACCTGCACATACATCCGCCACGTCGTACCTTTGACAACGCTCCTCCTGACTACGAACCACGCTGCGTTCGCGCAGGACAGCACGGGTCGCACCGCACAAGCGGTCCAACTCGACACGCTCTCGGTCGAGGCGCGCAACCCCAATGCGGGCCGGCTGGGGC
>NZ_VRVD01001048.1:0-1004 GCF_008040015.1 Methylobacterium sp. WL18
GCCCGGCCGATCTCGCCGCCGCGGGATCCACCACCGGCATCAGGACCAGCCTGTTCGCCCCCCGGAGCGGCCCATGATCATCCGCGAGTTCCTGGCCTGGACCCAGAACGCCTCGGCCGGCCGCAGGGCGGAGGCGACCACCGCGATGGCGCGGGCCTTCCTGTACGGCGACCTCTCCGCCGACGAGGCCTGGGAGGCCAAGACCGCGCTGCTGTCGCTGCTGGACGACCCGTCGCCCCTGGTCCGCCGGGCGCTCGCCGAGACCTGCGCGGCCTCGGCCCGCACGCCGCGACCGCTGGTGGTCGCCCTGTCCTGCGACGTGCCCGAGGTGGCGCGCCTCGTCCTTGCGCGCTCGCCGGTGCTCACCGACGCGGACTTGGTCGACGCCGCCGCGCTGGGCGACGAGACCACCCGCGCGGTGATTGCGGCCCGGCATCACCTGTCCCCGTCGGTGTCGGGGGCGCTCGCCGAGATCGGCGAACTGGAGACCCTGGTGGTGCTCGCCGGGAATCCCACGGCGAAGATCACCGCGGGCCGGATGCTGCGCATGATCGAGCGCCACGGCGCCGAAGCCCGCCTGCGCGAGGCCCTGCTGCGCCGGTCCGATCTGCCGCCGGAGGTGCGCTACACGATCGGCCTCGCGGTGGCCCAGGCGCTGTCCCAGTTCGTGATCGCGCGCGGCTGGATCGGCACCGAGCGCTGCGACCGGATGAGCCGTGAGGCGGGCGAGCGTGTCGCCCTCGAGACCTGCGACGATTCGGGGGTCGCCGCGGTGGCGCGCCTGGTGGCGCATCTGCGCACCACCCGCCAACTCACCGCGGGCCTGATCCTCCGGGCCGTGCTCTCGGGCCGGACCGACTTCGTCCACGCCGCCCTCGCGGACCTTTCGGGGCAGGATTACGCGGGGATCACCCGCGCCATGCGGGATTCCCCGCGCGACCCGCGGGCCTTCGCGGAGCTGCACCGGAAGGCCGGGCTGCCCGAGGCCCTGCTGCCGGCCATGC
>NZ_VRVD01001049.1:0-1003 GCF_008040015.1 Methylobacterium sp. WL18
GCCGGCCGGACCTACCTGCTGGCCGCCGTGAACCCGCCGGCGATCGAAGCCGACGCGGCCGCCCGGCCGGCGCGCGACGTCACGTTCGTCATCGACAATTCCGGCTCGATGGCGGGCGCCTCGATGCGGCAGGCTAAGGCCGGTCTCCTCGCCGGCCTCGCCCGCCTAACGCCGCAGGACCGCTTCAACGTCATCCGCTTCGACGACACCTGGGACGCGCTGCATCCCGAGCCCGTCCCGGCGACGCCGGCGGCCCTGGCGGAGGCCGAGGCCTTCGTGACCGCCCTTGAGGCCCGCGGCGGCACCGAGATGCTGGCGCCGCTCAAGGCGGCCCTGGCCGATCCCCACCCGGAGGACGGGCGCGTGCGCCAAGTCGTGTTCCTCACCGACGGCGCCGTCGGCGACGAGGAGCGGATCTTCGCGGCGATCCAGGCGAAGCTCGGGCGCTCGCGCCTGTTCATGGTCGGCATCGGCTCGGCACCCAACGGGCACCTGATGCGCCACGCCGCCGCGATCGGGCGCGGCAGCTTCACCGAGATCCGCGACCTCGCGCAGGTTGGCGAGCGGACCCGCGCGCTCTACGAAAAGCTCGAATCCCCCTCCGTCACCGACCTGACCGCGACTTTCTCGGTCCCGGGCGTGGAGGTCACGCCGGGCGCGCTGCCCGACCTGTACCGCGGCGAGCCGCTGGTCTTCGCCGCGCGGCTGCCAGGGGCGGCCCATGGGACCGTCGCCGGGACCGTGACCGTCTCGGGCCGGGTGGGCAGCCGGACCTGGACTCGGACGCTTCCCCTAGCCGAAGCGGGCGCGGGCGCCGGCATCTCCAAGGTCTGGGCGCGGTCCCGGATCGGCGAGACCGAGACGGCGCGCATCACCGGCCGCCTCGGCGCGGACTCGGCCGACGCCACCATCCTGGCCCTCGCCTTGGAGCATGGCCTGACGACGCGGCTGACCAGCCTCGTGGCCATCGACGCCACCCCGCGCCGGGCGCCGGGCACGCCCA
>NZ_VRVD01000104.1:0-10853 GCF_008040015.1 Methylobacterium sp. WL18
GCCCTGCGCCGCGCCCGCACCGACATCCGCGCCCCCGAGGCCGGCATCGTCAACCGCCGCACCGCCCGGGTCGGCGCCTCGGTCACGGCGGCGGGGGAGCCGCTGTTCCGCCTCATCGCCCGCGGCGAGATCGAGCTGGAGGGCGAGGTGCCCGAGACCGCGCTCGCCCGCATCAAGGTCGGCGATCCGGCGAGCCTCGATCTCGACGACGGCCGCCAGCTGCGCGGCAAGGTCCGCCGGGTCTACCCGGAGGTCGACCGGGCGACCCGGCTCGGCAAGGTCCGCATCCGCCTCTCCGACGATCCGGCCCTGCGCATCGGCGCCTTCGCCCGCGGCAACGTGGAGGTGGCGCGCCGGGAGGGTCTCGCGGTCCCGGTCTCCAGCCTGCTCTACGCGGCGGACGGCAGGGCCAGCGTGCTGGTCGCCAAGGACGGGCGGGTCGAGGCGCGCGCCGTCACCTCCGGCCTCACCTCCGAGGGCTTCACCGAGATCCGGTCGGGCGTCGCGGCCGGCGAGAGCGTCGTGGCCCGGGCCGGCAGTTTCCTACGCGACGGCGACCGGGTGCGGGCGGTCTCCGCTCCCACAAACACGCCCATGAGCGCGCCCGTCAGCGCCCCGATGGCCGACGCGGCCCCGCGGTAGGACCAGAGACATGCGCCTCAACGTCTCCGCCTGGGCGATCCGGAAGCCGCTGCCCTCGGTGGTGCTGTTCCTGGTCCTGATGATCCTGGGGCTGGTCAGCTTCCGCGCCCTGCCGATCACCCGGTTCCCGAACATCGACATCCCGATCGTCTCGGTGACGATCACCCAGTCCGGCGCGGCGCCGGCCGAGCTTCAGACCCAGGTCACCAAGTGGGTCGAGGATTCCGTCGCCGGGGTGAAGGGCGTCAAGCACATCCTGTCCACCATCACCGAGGGCATCTCGACCACGACGATCGAGTTCCGCCTGGAGGTGAACCAGGACCGGGCGACCAACGACGTCAAGGACGCGCTCAGCAAGATCCGCCAGAACCTGCCGCGGACCATCGACGAGCCGATCGTCTCCCGGGTCGAGATCGCCGGCCTGCCGATCATGGTCTACGGCGCCTCCGCGCCTGCGATGACGCCCGAGGACCTGTCGTGGTTCGTGGACGACGTGGTCGCCCGGGGCCTGCAGAGCGTGAAGGGCGTCGGCGGCGTCGAGCGCCTGGGCGGCGTCGCCCGGGAGATCCGGGTCACCCTCAAGCCCGACCGCCTGCTGGCGCTCGGCATCACCGCGGCGGACGTGAACCGGCAGCTGCGCCTGACGTCGGCCGACATGGCGGGCGGGCGCGGCGAGGTCGGCGGGCAGGAACAGTCGATCCGCGCGCTCGCCGCCTCGGCGAGCCTCGACACCCTGGCCAAGACCTCGATCGTGGTGCCGGGCAACCGCAAGGTCCGGCTCGACGAGCTGGCGACCCTGTCGGACACCGCCGAGGAGCCGCGCACCTTCGCGCGCTTCAACGGCGAGCCGGTCGTGGCCTTCGCGGTCTCCCGGGCCAGCGGCGCCAGCGACGCCGACGTCTCGGTCGGGGTCGCCAAGAAGATCGCCGCGCTCCACGCGGCCAACCCGGACGTGCGCTTCGACCTGATCGACACCAGCGTCGTCAACACCATCGGCAACTACCACTCGGCCATGATGGGCCTGATCGAGGGCGCGGCCCTCGCGGTCGTCGTGGTGCTGCTGTTCCTGCGCGACTGGCGCGCCACGCTGATCGCCGCCGTGGCGCTGCCGCTCTCGGTGCTGCCGACCTTCTGGGTGATGAGCACGCTCGGCTTCTCGCTCAACGCCGTAAGCCTGCTGGCGATCACGCTGGTCACCGGCATCCTGGTGGACGACGCGATCGTGGAGATCGAGAACATCGTCCGGCACATGCGGATGGGGAAATCGCCCTATCGCGCCTCCCTGGAGGCCGCCGACGAGATCGGGCTCGCGGTCATCGCCATCACGGCGACAATCATCGCGATCTTCTCGCCGGTCTCGTTCATGGGCGGCATCGCGGGCCAGTATTTCAAGCAGTTCGGCCTGACCATCGCGGCCGCCGTGTTCATGTCGCTGCTGGTGGCGCGGCTGATCACGCCGCTGCTCGCCGCCTACTTCCTGCGCGACCACGGCCCCGACCACACGACGGACGGGATCGTGATGCGCGGCTACACCCGGCTGGTGGCCTGGTCGGTCCGGCACAAGTTCATCACGCTGATCCTCGGCATCGCGTGCTTTGCCGGCTCGATCGCCTCCACGGGGCTCCTGCCGGCGGGCTTCCTGCCGGCGGAGGACCAGGCGCGCACGCTGTTCGTGCTGGAGCTGCCCCCGGGCGCCCGGCTGCCCGACACGGTGAAGCTCAGCGACGCGATCGAGCAGAAGATCCGGGCGCTGCCCGAGGTGAAGAGCGTGTTCGTGGATGGCGGCCGGCAATTGCCCGGCAAGAAGGAGGTCCGGCTCGCGACGCTGACCATCAACCTCACGCCGAAGAACACCCGGCACCGCACGCAGAAGCAGGTCGACGCGGAGATCGCCGCGATCCTGCGCGAGGAGCCCGACATCCGGTTCTGGGCCCTGCGCGAGAGCGGTCAGCGCGACATGGCGCTGATCATCGCCGGGCCCGACAAGGCCGTGGTGGCCGATGTCGCGGCCAAGCTCCAGCGCGAGGCGGCCCAGATCCCGCACCTCGTCAACGTGATGTCGACGGCCCCGCTCGACCGGACCGAGATCCGCATCCGCCCGAAAGCCGGCGTCGCCGCCGATCTCGGCGTCTCCACCGACACCATCGCGGAGACCGTGCGGGTCGGGACGATCGGCGACATCGGCATGAACCTCGCCAAGTTCAACGCCACCGACCGGCAGGTGCCGATCCGGGTGCAACTGCCCGAGAGCCTGCGCGGCCGGCTGTCCGAACTCGAGACCCTGAAGGTCCCGGTGAAGGGCGGCGCCGCGGTGCCGCTGGCGACGGTGGCCGACATCAGCCTCGGCCAGGGTCCCACCGGCATCGACCGCTACGACCGCTCCGTGCGCGTCGCCATCGAGGGCGACATGCAGGGCACCGACGCGCTGGCCGAGCTGATCAAGCAGGTCATGAACCTGCCCACCGCCAAGAACCTGCCGCCCGGGGTGACGATCAGCCAGACCGGCGACGCCGAGGTGATGGGCGAGGTGTTCGAGGGCTTCGCGCTGGCCATGGGCGCCGGCCTGATGATGGTGTTCGGCGTGCTGATCCTGCTGTTCGGCAACTTCCTGCAGCCGCTCACCATCCTGTTCTCGCTGCCGCTCTCCATCGGCGGCGCGATCCTGGCGCTGCTGATCTGCAACATGCCGATCTCGATGCCGGTGGTGATCGGCATCCTGATGCTCATGGGCGTGGTGACCAAGAACGCGATCATGCTGGTCGATTTCGCGGTCGAGCAGATCCATGCCGGGGTCGACCGCACCACCGCGATCGTCGATGCCGGCCGCAAGCGCGCCCGGCCGATCGTGATGACCACCATTGCGATGGCCGCCGGCATGGTGCCCTCCGCGATGGCGTTCGGCATCGGCGGCGAGTTCCGCGCCCCGATGGCGGTGGCGGTGATCGGCGGCCTGATCGTCTCGACCGTGCTGTCGCTGGTGTTCGTGCCGGCGATCTTCGTGCTGATGGACGACCTCTCGCGCCTGCTCGGGCGGCTGTTCGGCCGCTTCGTGGGCGAGCGGGACGACCCGCAGGACGAGCCGGGCTACGACGAGGCGCGGCATCCGGCCAATGACGGCCGGGCGCTGCCGCCGCGGATCGCCGCGGAATAGGCATAAGCCCGACGACGCCCCCTGGCTGAAGGGGTGTTGAACCCGACCAGACGCGTATCATCTGACACGCTCCGTTGCCGCGGCGGAATGGCGTCGTAGGCCTTTTCTCTTATATTCTGTTCCGCAGGGCTGGTGGAGCAGATCGCGAAAGGGGAGGCGAACGTGTCAGTGTTCATCGTCGTCTCGACGCGGGCGCCGTGCGAGGGACTCAAGCGGCAGATAGAAGTTTCGATTCCGGAAGGGAAATTCCACGAACTCAATGAGACAGCGTGGATGGTAGACTACGAAGGGACCACACGCGATCTCGCTCAAAAATTGTCGATCACCAGTGGCGCGAATAGCGCCGCCGTTGTTTATCTGGTCTCAAATTATTCTGGACATGCATCGCCTTTTATCTGGGAATGGCTGAAGGCACGTCCGGGAACGCGAAGTGATTGACCATGGCCGGCTCGCGGCAAACAGGGCCAAGACAACCTGTCCCAGCTCCAGAGTTCGATGTTCCGAGCCCTTCGCCTGCTCCGAAAAGCGATGATTTCGCGTATGCGATGTCATCAGATCTGAAGGCAGGCCAATCACAAATCAAAGAGGCCCTGAAAAACCTCAAAGAGAAAATCGATTCTCAATCTTCGAAGTTTGAGAAGGTCGAAGATCTCCGCGTCGCGGTTGGCAAGCTCGAAATCAGCGTGTCTCATCTGAATGGTGAATTGGGATCGGCCCGTGAAAAACTCGACAAAGTACGCGGTTGGATGTTCTGGACTGCAGGCGCCATCGCGGTGATCGGGATTCTTACACCGCTCGTCATCGCGAGAGCGTGGCCTGTCCCGTCCTCCCCTGCGCCAACTCCGATCACGCAATCGGCACCCACGAATAGCCCGCCCCCCGGCAAAGGCGGGCGCTAGATTCGTTCTTACGCATCACCCAACTGCATTGCGCGCGGGGCCCGGATGGGTGTGAGTCGCGCCCAACGAATCAACGGGGAATCGGGAAGCATGTCGGGTGGTCACGGGGCGATCGAGGGTTCGAACAAGCGCGTCGCGCTGCTGATCTCGATCCTGGCTTTGTTCCTCGCCTTCAGCGAGACCCTGGGCAAGGCGGCGCAGACGGATTCGATCGGCTCGAATGTCGAGGCGGCCAACCAGTGGGCCTATTTCCAGGCGCGCACGATCCGCTCGACGGTGCTCAAGACCGCCGACGAGGCGATCGCGCTGGTGCCGCCCGGCCCGAACCAGGACGCGATCGCGGCCAAGCGCGCCGAATGGGCCAAGACCCTGGCGCGCTGGGAATCCGAGCCCGCCACCGGCGAGGGCCGCAAGGAGCTGACCGCGAAGGCCCGCGCCTCCGAGGAGCGGCGCGACCTGTCGCTGCTGCGCTACCACCATTATGAATTGGCCTCCGCGGCCTTCCAGATCGGCATCGTGCTCGCCTCGGCCGAGGTGATCACCGGCATCGCCATCCTGGTCTTCGCGGGCGGGTTCCTGGGACTTGCCGGGGCGGCGCTGCTCGGCTTCGGCTACCTGGCGCCGCACGCCCTGCCGTTCTTCCACTGAAGCATCGTCCCTTCCACCAAAGCATCGTCCCGGACGGGGGTGACCCGCCCCCGGATTGATGCTCTGACTCGGTGAACGACGTGCGCGCGGCCCGGGGCCGCGACAGCCGTCACGGTTTCACCGGGGGGACGTTGCGCGATGGCCGACAGGGACGACGAACAGCAGGGGCGCCTGACGCGGATCGCCAGCGGGATCTTCCTCCACACCGAGCACGCGATCTACGCGGCGCTCGGACTGCTCCTGGCGGTCACGGCCCTTGTCGCGCTGGTCGAGGCAGCCGGGTTGACCTGGGAGGCGCTGCGCTCCCTCGGGGGCGCCACGCAGATCCTGGAGGTCATCGACCGGCTGCTGTTCCTGCTGATGCTGATCGAGATCCTGCACACCGTGCGGGTCTCGATGCGGTCCGGCAAGCTGACCTGCGAGCCGTTCCTGATCGTCGGCCTGATCGCCTCGATCCGACGGGTGCTGGTAATCACCCTGCAATCCTCGGAGATCACCCACGCCAAGGACTGGTCCCCGGAGAAGCAGGCGCTGTTCAACGCCTCGATGATCGAGCTCGGCGTGCTGGCCGGGCTGATCCTCACGATGGTTCTGGCGATCTTCATGCTCCACCGCGCCCGCGACGACGGCAAGCCGGCGGGCGAGGAATCGGAGGAGCATGCCGGGGCTTGAGCCCCCTCAGTTCAACCGCAGGATCGCGGCGTTGAGCAGCGTCGCGAAGGCGACCCAGGCGGCGTAGGGCACGAGCAGCCAGGCCGCCGCCTGGTCGAACCGCCAGGTCAGGCGGATCGACCACAGCACCATCACCAGCAGCATCGCCACGACGATCAGCCCCGAGCCGATGGCGTGGGCGGTGAAGAACACCGGTGTCCAGGCCGCGTTCAGCACGAGCTGGACCAGGAAGGCGGCGAGCGCCAGCCACCAGCCCTCGCGGCTCGGCCCGGTGCGGGGCATCGCGCCGAGCAGCCGCCACAGCGCGACGGCGATCATCGTGTAGAGCACCGTCCAGGCCACGGGGAAAAGCCAGTTCGGCGGGTTGAAGGACGGCTTGTTCAGGCTCGCGTACCAGCCCGGGATCTCCGCCTGGGTCGCCGCAGAGCCGATCGCGGCGGTGATCACCACCGGCACGATCGCGGCGGCCAGCCGCATCCAGCGCGGCAGGGCCGAACCCTCGGGAACTTGTGTCGCGGCCCGCATCGTCGTTCGTTCTCCGTGGGAGCCGCGTCCCGATACGCGCCTGCGGGCTCTCGGGATGCGGCACAATCCAGATTGCACAGGTTGCAGGGACGCATGCGCCGTGGCACGCGCCCGTTTCCATCCGCCGGAATCGCCAGATGTCACAGCCTAACGCGCCGCAAGGGGATACGGATACCGGCAACGGCACGCCGGCGGGCTTCTCCCGCCGCAGCCTCGCCGCGCAGGCCATGGGCCGGATCGAGCCCGAGACCCGCGCGGTGGTGATGCCGCTGCACCTCTCCACCACGTTCATCCGCGACCCCGACAACGGCTACAGCTCGGGCTACTGCTACGCCCGGCCCGACAACGCCACCGTGCGCGAGGCCGAGGCCGTGCTGGCGATGCTGGAGGGGGCGCAGGCCGGCGCCCTGCTGTTCGGCTCCGGCATGGCGGCGGCGACCGCCGTGTTCGGCGCCCTGGAGCCGGGCGACCACGTCGTCGCCGGCACCGTGATGTACTGGGCGCTCAAGCGCTGGCTGCGCGAGGAGGCGCCCCGCCGCGGGCTGGGCCTGACCTTCGTGGACACCGACGACCTGGAGGCCCTGCGCGCCGCGATCGAGCCCGGCCGGACCAAGCTCGTCTGGATCGAGACCCCCGGCAACCCGCTCTGGACCGTGACCGACATCGCGGCCGCCGCCGAGATCGCCCACGCGGCCGGAGCGCGGCTGGCGGTCGATTCCACGGCGGCCTCGCCGGTCCACACCCGCCCTCTGGAGCTCGGCGCCGACGTCGTGATGCATTCCGGCACCAAGATCCTGAACGGCCATTCCGACGTGGTGGCGGGCGTGCTCGCCGGCGCGCAGGCCGACGCGTTCTGGGAGCGGATCCGGGGCATCCGCGCCGGCAGCGGCGGAATTTTGGGGCCCTTCGAGGCCTACCTGCTGATGCGCTCGCTCCGGACCCTGCACCTCCGGGCCGCGGCGCAATCGGCGGGCGCCCTGCGGCTCGCCGAGCGCCTGAGCCTGCATCCGCATGTGAGCCACGTCCTGTATCCGGGCCTGCCCGACGATCCCGGGCACGCGGTGGCGCGCCGGCAGATGCAGGACGGCTTCGGCTTCATGCTGTCGATCCGGGTGGCGGGCGGCGAGGCCGCCGCGATCGCCACCGCGGCACGGGTGCGGCTGTGGAAGCGCGCGACCTCGCTCGGCGGCGTCGAGAGCCTGATCGAGCACCGGGCTTCGGTGGAGGGGCCGGGCAGCCCCTGCCCGCCTGACCTGCTGCGCCTGTCCACCGGGATCGAGGACACGCAGGACCTGTTCGACGACCTCGACCAGGCCCTGCGCGGGGCGCACGACGACTGACGCGGGCGCGCGTGGTGCCGAAAGCCGTCCTGGCGCGTTGTGCCGGCAATTCCGCCGGCGACCATCGCCACAGACCGCGAGCCTCACGATCATGCCTGTCCCCTTCCGTGCCGCCGTCCCCGGGGCGCTCGCGCTCCTGGCCCTCGCCTCCGGATCCGCCCGGGCCGACACGGTGCCGAACCTCGACGTGGAGTCGACCTGCAAGTCGGCGCAGGTCGCCAACACCTCGATCAGCGATCAGGCCAACTACGACGGCTGCCTCCGGTCCGAGCGGGAGGCCAAGCGCCAGGCCGCGAACAATTGGGGCAACTACAGCCCCGCGGCCAAGCGCCAGTGCGAGAACCAGTTCAAGGCCGGGGGCTACCCGTCCTACGTCGAGATGGTGACCTGCCTGGAACTGGCCTCCGGCTCGGTGCCGACCCAGTCCGGCCAGGGCGGCACGGCCACCAGCGGCCCCGGCGCGCCCAAGGACGGCACGGCGCCTCGGGAAGGCGGGGCCAACCTGACCAAGGAGCCGCCCGCCAGCCAGCGCACGAACCCGATCGAGGTTCTGGAGAACAAGTAGGCCGCATACCAAGCCCCCGGCGCGCCCGGGGGCGCAAAAGCCGACCGCATCATGGTATGCGCGGGTTCCCCCCGCGCGCAGCCCCGACCCGATCCGTGAACGCCCTCGCCATCATCGCCCCGATCTTCGGGATCGTCCTGATCGGCTGGGGCGCGGCGCTCACCGGCCTGCTCTCCGACAAGGTGAGCGACGGCCTGTCGGAATACGTGTTCGCGGTGGCGGTGCCGGCCCTGATCATCGCCACGCTGACCCGGCCTGGGATGACCGGCGAGATCGCCTGGACCTACTGGGCCGCCTATTTCGGCGGGGCGGGCGTGTCCTGGTTCGTGGGTACGCTGATCGCCCGGCGGCGCGCCGGGATCGAAAGGCGCGGCGCGATCCTGCACGGCTTCGCGGCCAGCCAGTCGAACACCGTGTTCGTCGGCGTTCCGATGATCCTCCAGGCCTATGGCGAGGACGGCGCCTTTCCGCTGTTCATGCTGCTCGCCGTCCACCTGCCGCTGATGATGGGCTGCGCCACCTTCCTGATCGAGTCCGATTCCGGCCTGCCGGTCCTGGCGCGCCTGCGCGGCCTCGCCCTGGTCCTGCTCAAGAACCCGATCTTCGTGGCGCTCCTGATCGGCATGGCCATGAAGGGTCTCGGAATCACCCCGGCCGGGATCCCCAAGGCCCTGATCGACGCCTTCGCGGGCACCGCCTCGACCTGCGCGCTGGTGGCGCTCGGCGCTGGGCTCAAGCGCTACCGGGTGCTGTTCGACCTCAAGGGTGCGCTGGTGATCGCATGCCTGAAGAACCTGCTGCACCCGCTGGCCGTATGGGTGCTCGCCTTCCACGTCTTCAGGATGCCGACGGCTTACGCGGGCGTCGCCACCCTGTTCGCCGCCATGCCGGTGGGGATCAACGCCTACCTGCTGGCCGCCCGCTACCGGACCGAGACCGGGATGGTCGCGGCCTCGGTGCTGGTCTCGACCCTGATGGCGCCGCTGACGACCCTCCTGTGGCTGACGATCCTCGGCCGGGCGTGACGCTCGGAGCCCAGCGTCACCGGGCGCATTGGACGGCAGGCCGTCCGGGTCTAGGTTGACGTCAAGCGCGGGGCCGAAGCCCGCCACACCCTGTCGGCGAGGAAATCCCATGAACGCTCCGATGCGCCCCCCGGGCAGCGCCTCCCCGTCCGCCCCGGCCTCGGCGCGCTTCGTCTGGGAGGACCCGTTCCTGCTGGACGACCAGCTCACCGAGGACGAGCGGGCGATCCGCGACGTGGCCCAGAGCTTCGCGCAGGAGCAGCTCCTGCCGGGCATCGTCGAGGCCTATGCCGAGGAGAAGACCGATCCCGGGCTGTTCCGGAAGATGGGGGAGCTCGGCCTGCTCGGCGTGACCCTGCCGGAGGAATACGGCTGCGCCGGCGCCTCCTACGTCGCCTACGGGCTGGTGGCGCGGGCCGTCGAGGCGGTTGATTCCGGCTACCGCTCGATGATGAGCGTGCAATCCTCCCTCGTGATGTACCCGATCCATGCCTACGGCTCGGAGGAGCAGCGCCAGAAATTCCTGCCGAAGCTCGCGTCCGGCGAATGGATAGGCTGCTTCGGCCTGACCGAGCCCGATGCCGGCTCCGATCCCGCGGGCATGAAGACCAAGGCGGAGAAGATCGACGGCGGCTACCGGATCTCGGGCGCCAAGATGTGGATCTCGAACGCCCCCTTCGCGGACGTGTTCGTGGTCTGGGCGAAGTCCGACGCGCATGAGGGCGCGATCCGCGGCTTCCTGCTCGAGAAGGGCATGAAGGGCCTCTCCGCGCCGACCCTGAAGGGCAAGCTGTCCCTGCGCGCCTCCACCACCGGCGAGATCGTCATGGAGGGCGTCGAGGTCGGCGAGGACGCGCTGCTCCCCGACGTCTCGGGGCTGAAAGGTCCGTTCGGCTGCCTCAACCGGGCGCGCTACGGCATCTCCTGGGGGGCGATGGGCGCCGCGGAGGATTGCTGGCACCGGGCGCGCAACTACACCCTGGAGCGCAAGCAGTTCGGTCGGCCCCTGGCGCAAACGCAGTTGGTCCAGAAAAAGCTCGCCGACATGCAGACCGAGATCACCCTCGGGCTTCAGGCCTCCCTGCGGGTCGGGCGGCTGATGGACGAGGGCCGGATGGCCCCCGAGATGATCTCGCTGATCAAGCGCAACAATTGCGGCAAGGCCCTCGATATCGCACGCACCGCCCGCGACATGCACGGCGGCAACGGCATCATGGGCGAGTACCACGTGATGCGCCACGCCCAGAACCTCGAGACGGTGAACACCTACGAGGGCACCCACGATGTCCACGCGCTGATCCTGGGCCGGGCGCAGACGGGGCTGCAGGCGTTTTTTTAAGACTTGGGGACGGAGCCCCTCCCCCGCCGCGTCACCTCTCACCCACC
>NZ_VRVD01001050.1:0-1002 GCF_008040015.1 Methylobacterium sp. WL18
GGAGACCGGGGTTGTCCCCTCGGGGTCTTCCGGGTCATGAGCGCCAACCAGGCCGATTTCCCCATCGCCGCCATGGCGCGCAGCGGGCACCCATCGCGGCTTGCCGCGATGGGACCCGGCTCGGCGTATCGAAGGCCGGGTACTATGCCTGGGTCGACCGGCAGCCATCGGCGCGACGGTTGGCAGACACAGCCTTGCTGAAGCGGATCCGCACCGTCCATCTCGGCTCGCACGAGACCTATGGTACACCGCGCGTCCACGCCGATCTACGCGACCAGGGTGAACGGCATTCCCGCAAACGCATCGCCCGGCTGATGCGCGAAGCCGGTCTCGTCGGAACCAGCCATCGGCGCAGCGGGCCTGTCACGACGCGGCGAGATCGAGAGGCGCGACCGGCCCCCGACCTCGTCGACCGCAACTTCGTGGCCACCGCCCCGAACCGGCTCTGGGTGGCCGACATCACCTACGTGCCCACGGCCGCCGGCTTCCTCTATCTCGCGGTGGTGCTCGACGCCTTCAGCCGCCGGATCGTCGGGTTGGCCATGGCGACTCACCTACGCTCGGAACTCGTCCTGGACGCTCTGGAGATGGCCGTCACCCAGCGCAGGCCCCGCGATGTCATCCACCACTCCGATCAGGGCTCGCAATACACGTCGCTGGCCTTCGGCAATCGATGCCGGGAGGCTGGCGTACGCCCCTCGATGGGCTCGGTCGGCGATGCCTACGACAACGCCATGGCCGAAAGCCCTCACCCTGAGCTTGTCGAAGGGCTTCTCGACCCTCGAATGTGAGCTGCTCGCCCGCCGCCGCTTCCGCTCGCAGGCCGAGGCTCGGATGGCTTGCTTCAGCTATATCGAGGGCTTCTACAATCCGCGGCCCCGGCACTCGGCGCTCGGCTACCGCTCGCCCGTTGTCTACGAGAATGAAACCCGCTCGGACCCGTTGCCCGAGACCCTGCTTAGCCAAGCCCCCTGAACCGTCCACAGAAACCGGGCAATCCCA
>NZ_VRVD01001051.1:0-999 GCF_008040015.1 Methylobacterium sp. WL18
CGCCGAACCCGTTCGGGCCGAGCCGGCCGGCGACGTCGGCGGTGCCGAGACCGTTGGCGATCGAGCCCCGGACCACGCCGTTCCGGGCGACGCTGCCCTGCACGACGAAGGCCGTCCCCATGAGGCGCGCCTGCCCGTGCTCGATGCGCACCGGGTATCGGTAGGCCCGGTCGCAGGGACCGGATTCGGTGCGGATCTCGACGCTCCAAGTGCCGTCGAACCGGTAAGGGCCGTCGAACCGGTCCGGGATCCGGACCGCCCGCGGCGTCGCCGCGGCGGGGATCGCGAGTCCGAGGATCAGGGCGGCGCCGGTCAGGCACCCGAAACGGTGTCGGCTCATGGCGATGATCGGGGCAGGCGGTCTCGTGATCGTCTCAGGCGGCGGGCGGCCGCACGGCGGCCCGGAGGGCACCGTTGAGCAGGCTCACCAGATCGCAGCCGACATGCAGGAAGGCATGGACGCCCGCCGCCTTCAGGGGATCGATCAGGTCCACCGGCTTGCCGGCAACGTAGATCGTTCCGGCGCCGGCTTGCTTGAGGGCCTCCGTAGCCGCCACCGCGTGCTCGGTGTAGAGCGCGTCGGTCGAGCAGATGCAAACGAGCGTCGCGCCGGATTCCCGGAATGCCGCCGCGAGGGCTGCCGGGTCCGTGAAGCCGTCGTTCGACACGGCCTCGATGCCGCCCGCCGCGAAGGCGTTGGCCGCGAAGGTCGCCCGGGCATTGAACGCCGAGACCGTGCCGAGATTGGCGAGGAACACGGCGGGCCGACGCCCGGCCTTCGTCAGGACGGCGTCGGAGGCGTCGCGCAGCGCCTCGAAAGGCTCGGCCAGACGGATCGACGGCAGCGCATCGCAGGCGACGGCCGAACCGGAGCCGAAATTCGAGGCGGGGCGGGCGGTCACCGGCTTCACGTCGAGGACCGTGACCGGCTTCTCGGCGAGGTTGGGGAATTCGCTCGCGCCCGTCAGGGGCTCGCGGCGGGTCGCCACGGCCTTGGCC
>NZ_VRVD01001052.1:0-998 GCF_008040015.1 Methylobacterium sp. WL18
GCGCCGGGCCGAGGCGGTGGCCCGGGCCTGCCGGCTGATCGAGTCCGCCGAGACGATGCCGCCGCTCTCCGAACTCGCCCGCGCCGCGGGTCTGAGCGCCTACCATTTCCACCGGGTGTTCAAGGCCGCCACCGGGGTGACCCCCAAGGCCTACGCGGAAGCCCGACGAGCCGGGGCCCTGGCCGCCGCGCTGCCGAAGGCCACCACCGTCACGGCGGCGCTCTATGACGCCGGCTACGCGACCGCGAGCCGGTTCTACGCCGGCGCCGCCGAGCGTCTCGGCATGGCGCCTGCGGCCTATCGCAAGGGCGGGCTCGGCATCCGCATGCGCTTCGGTGTCGGCGCCTGCAGCCTGGGGGCGATCCTGGTCGCCGCCACGGAGGCCGGCCTCTGCGCGATCCTGCTCGGCGACGACCCCGAACTTCTCGTCCGCGACCTGCAGGACCGGTTTCCGGGGGCCGAGATCGAGGGGGGCGACCCCGCGTTCGAGGCCTGGATGGCGCGGGTCATCGGGCTCGTGGAGGCGCCGGGCACCGGCCTCGACCTGCCCCTCGACATCCGCGGCACCGCGTTCCAGCAGCGCGTCTGGGCGGCCCTGCGGGCGATCCCGGTCGGATCGACCGCCACCTACGCGGACATCGCCCGCGCCATCGGGGCGCCCACGTCCATGCGGGCCGTCGCCCAGGCCTGCGGGGCGAACCACCTGGCGGTGGCGATCCCGTGCCACCGGGTGGTCCGCTCGGACGGATCCCTGTCGGGCTACCGCTGGGGCGTGGACCGCAAGCGCGACCTGCTCGCGCGCGAGGCGGCGGGCTGAGGCGGTGCCCGGCTGACCCGCTCTGCTGCGTGTCCCGCAATGACGCGGCGATCATGACGACGTCGTCAGCTGGCCATCGCGCGAGGTCGGGCAGATACAAGCCTCAGCGCCGGCCGCCGCCGGGTGGGCCGCCGAAACCGCCCGGTCCGCCGCCCGGGCCACCGAATCCTCCGCCGGGGGC
>NZ_VRVD01001053.1:0-994 GCF_008040015.1 Methylobacterium sp. WL18
GGCCGGCACCGCGGCGGCCCTGCGGGCCCGCAACCCGGGCGTGCGCATCGCGCTCTCCGACCCGGAGGGCTCGGCGCTCTACGCGCACTACACCACCGGCACCCTGAAGGCGGAGGGCTCGTCGATCACCGAGGGGATCGGCCAGGGCCGGATCACCAAGAACCTCGCCGGATTCACCCCGGACCATGCGTTCCGGATCCCCGACCGCGAGGCGCTGGACATCGTGTTCGGCCTGATGCGGGAGGAGGGGCTGTCGCTCGGCGGCTCGTCCGGCATCAACGTCGCCGGGGCGATCCGGCTGGCCCGGGAGCTCGGCCCCGGCCACACCGTGGTGACGATCCTGTGCGACGGGGCGGCGCGCTACGCCTCGAAACTGTTCAATCCGGCCTTCCTGACCGAGCGCGGCCTGCCGGTCCCGGGCTGGCTCGAAGCACCGCAGGATGTGTTGCCGGATTGGCACGCCTGAGAACTACGGCCCGATCCAGCGAATATCCCCGCAAAAGTGCGGCCCGGCGTTGAACGGAACGGATTGTCGCAGCGTTTCAACGGTCACGCTCGCAACAACAGCGACCGTCCGGAGAGCCTGTTCTATGTCCCTCGTTACCATTCTCCTCATCATCCTGATCATCCTGGCCTTCGGCGGCGGCGGCTTCCTGGGCGGCGGCGCCTATCGCGGCCCCGGCTTCGGCCTCGGCGGCATCCTGCTCATCGTGCTGATCGTGCTGCTGGTGACCGGCCGCCTGTAAGCGCCCCTCGGACGCGGCCCTGCCGAAGCGTCTCCGGTTCGGCAGGGCGCGTCCGAAACGGCGCGCCCGCCTCACGGTTCGGGGCAGGTTCCCCGGTCCGCGAGGCGGGCCCTATCGACAGCTGATCCCGACGATGGCCTGGGCCACCGCGCCGGGCCCGGAATTCGGGATCGGCTTCGCCTCGGCGACACCCTGGCCGGCCAGGAAGGCCGCGACCGCCTGGGCCGGCACCAGGGCCAGGCGGTCGC
>NZ_VRVD01001054.1:0-984 GCF_008040015.1 Methylobacterium sp. WL18
AGGCGGCGTCGGTGGAGGAGCAGTTCGCCGCCGTGCAGGAGACCGCCGCCACGGTGGACGAGATCACCCATTCCGGCGCCCAGATCGGCAAGCGCGCCACCGAGGTGATCGCCACCGCCCAGGCCACGGCCCAGACCTCCCGGCAGGGCCTGCGCGCGGTCTCGGACACCGCCAAGGCGATTGACGCGATCCGCGAGCAGGCCGAGGCGGTGGCCGGCAACATCGTCAGCCTGTCGGAGAAGACCCAGACGATCGGGGACATCATCGAGACGGTCAACGACATCTCGGAGCGCACGCACCTGCTGGCGCTCAACGCCGCGATCGAGGCGGCGGCGGCCGGCGAGAGCGGGCGCAGCTTCGCCGTGGTGGCTTCCGAGATGAAGCTGCTCGCCGATCAGGCCAAGGCGGCCACCGGTCAGGTCCGGGGGATTTTGGGCGAGATCCAGCGGGGCATCAACACGTCGGTGATGCTGACCGAGGAGGCGGTCAAGCGCGCGGCGGCCGGCAAGACGCGCTCGGACACGACGCAGCGGACGATCGAGGAGATCACGGCGCGGGTGGAGGAGAACGTGCAGACGTTCCAGCAGATCGTGGCCTCGACCAACCAGCAGCAGCTCGGGATCGAGCAGGTGATGGGCGCGCTGCAGAACATCCGCCAGGCCAGCCAGCAGACGGCGGCCGGCACCCGCGAGGTCGAGGCGGCCTCGGCCAACCTCACCGAACTCGCCCAGGCCCTCATGGCCCTGGCCGAACGCTACCGGCACTGAGGGCCGGCGCCGGTCCCGGAAGCAACCCAGGCCGCGGGTCGCCTTCGTGCAATGAAAAACCCCGGGGGCCAGGGGCACCCGGGGTTCTGCACGACCTGAGCGGCCGGGCCGCCGAGGCGGCTCCCGGCCGAGACAACTCCCGGCCCGGAGGCCGGGAGCGTCGCGGGTCCTAGTACGAGCCGAACTTGTAGTTCAGGCCGGCGCGGACGACGGCGAA
>NZ_VRVD01001055.1:0-983 GCF_008040015.1 Methylobacterium sp. WL18
CCCGCCCCCCCCGCCCCCCCCGCCCGGGCCCCCCCGCCGCCCCGCCCCCTCCCCCCCCCCCGCCCCCCCCCCCCCGGCCCCCTGCCCCCCCCCGGGCGGTGCGGGTGCGGCGGCCGATCATCGGCAGAACCTCCTGGGCGCCCCAAGCGGGCGATCCGGCAGAAACGGGATTGGACGGGGCTTAGAGCCCCGCCCTGTGGCGAAGATGCGACGCGAAAGGGCCGCGACCGATCGGATCGCGGCCCTGCGGCGGCCTCACTCGTCGTCGTACATCCCGCTCGAGGCGTGGGGCGCCCCGGCGACCAGGATGTCGCGCTTGCCGGCGTGGTTGGCCGGGCCGACGATGCCCTCGATCTCCATCCGCTCCATGATCGAGGCGGCGCGGTTGTAGCCGATCTGCAGCCGGCGCTGGATGTAGCTGGTGGACGCCTTCTGGTCGCGCAGCACCACCTCGATCGCCTGCTTGTACAGGTCGTCCGACTCGCCGCCGGTCGCCGCCGCGAAGGCGCCGATGTCGAAGACCGGAGCCTCCTCGTCGGAATCCTCGGAGCGCTCGACCTTCTCGGCCTTGGCGCCGCGCCCGGACTTGCCCTCCTTGGCCGGCTCCTCCGGCGAGTCGTCGGTGGTGACGGCGTCGAGGTAGCTCGGGCGGCCCTGGCGCTTGAGGTGGGCGACCACGCTCTCGACCTCGCTGTCCGAGCAGAACGGCCCGTGGACACGGGTCGTGCGCCCGCCGCCGGCCATGAACAGCATGTCGCCCTGGCCGAGCAGCTGCTCGGCGCCCATCTCGCCGAGGATGGTCCGGCTGTCGATCTTGCTGGTGACCTGGAAGGAGATCCGGGTCGGGAAGTTCGCCTTGATCGTGCCGGTGATCACGTCCACCGACGGACGCTGCGTCGCCATGATCAGGTGAATGCCGGCCGCACGCGCCATCTGGGCGAGCCGCTGGATCGCCCCCTCGATGTCCTTGCCCGCCACCATCA
>NZ_VRVD01001056.1:0-981 GCF_008040015.1 Methylobacterium sp. WL18
CCACCACGACCGCGCCGCCCGAAAATCCCACCCCCACGGCCTTCGTGCACGGCAGCTCGAACCCGGCGCCGGTTGACACCACCCCCGCCATCGCCAACACCTCGCGCCCGCCGCTTCCGGAGCGGCGAACCCGGGAAGACCTGTGACACGATGGCGGTGACGCGCACCTACCTCGACTTCGAGAAGCCGGTTGCCGAGCTGGAGGCCAAGCTCGAGGAATTGCGCGCGGTCGGCGAGCGCGACGGCGCGGTCTCGATCTCCGAAGAGGTCGGCCGGCTGGAGGCCAAGGCCGGCCAGGCGCTCGCCGAGATCTACGCGAGCCTCACGCCCTGGCAGAAGACCCAGGTCGCCCGCCACCCGCAGCGCCCGCATTTCGTGGATTACTGCGCCGGACTGATCAGCGAGTTCACGCCGCTCGCCGGCGACCGCACCTTCGGCGAGGACGAGGCGATCCTGGGCGGCTTCGGCCGCTTCCGCGGGCGCCCGGTCCTGGTGCTCGGCCAGGAGAAGGGCGCCACCACCGAGGCGCGCCTGCGCCACAATTTCGGGATGGCCCGGCCCGAGGGCTACCGCAAGGCGGTCCGGCTCATGGAGACCGCCGACCGGTTCGGCCTGCCGGTGATCGCCTTCGTCGACACCGCCGGGGCCTATCCGGGCATCGAGGCCGAGGAGCGCGGCCAGGCGGAGGCGATCGCCCGCTCCACCGAGGCGTGCCTGGCGCTCGGCGTGCCCAACGTCGCCGTGGTGATCGGGGAGGGCGGCTCGGGCGGCGCCATCGCGCTCGCCACCGCCAACCGGGTGCTGATGCTGGAGCACGCGATCTACGGGGTGATCTCGCCCGAGGGCGCCGCCTCGATCCTGTGGCGCGACCAGGGCCGCGCCCACGAGGCCGCCACCGCCATGAAGATCACCGCGCAGGACCTGCTGCGCCTCGGCGTCATCGACGGCATCATCCCGGAGGCCACCGGCGGCGCCCACCGC
>NZ_VRVD01001057.1:0-980 GCF_008040015.1 Methylobacterium sp. WL18
ACCCCGCGCCGCTGGCCGCGGCCGACGCGGCCGCGCAGCTGGTGGAGCTGCGCCAGCCCGAACCGGGCGGCCTCCCAGACCAGCATGGTGTTGGCCCGGGGCACGTCGAGGCCGCTCTCCACGATGGCGGTGGCGAGGAGGACGTCGCCATCCCCGTCGGCGAAGCGGACCATGACCTCGTCCATGGCCGAAGGCTTGAGGTCGCCGTGCGCCACCAGCACGTCGAGGCCCGGCACGAGGCCGCGCAGGCGCTCGGCCATGGGGGCGATGTCCTCAATGCGCGGACAGACGACGAAGCTCTGCCCGCCGCGGCGATGCTCGCGGATCAGGGCCTCGCGGATCGCATCGGCCTCGAAGGGGGCCACCACGGTCCGGACCGGCTGGCGCATCGCCGGGGGCGTGGCGATCACGCTGAGGCTCTGCAAGCCGACGAGCGCGGCCTGGAGCGTGCGCGGGATCGGGGTGGCGGTCAGCGTCAGCACGTGCCCGCCCTCGGCGAGGCGGCGCAGGTCCGCCTTCATTTTGGCGCCGAAGCGCTGCTCCTCGTCGATCACCGTCAGGCCAAGATCGGCGAAGCCGACGCCGCGGGCGGCCAGCGCCTGGGTCCCGACCACGAGCCGGATCGAGCCGTCCGCGAGGCCGGCCTTCACCCGCTTGGCCTCGGCCGGGGAGACCAGACGCGAGAGCTGCGCGACCTCGATGCCGAAGCGGCCGAACCGGCGACGCAGGGTCTCGACGTGCTGGCGGGCCAGGACCGTGGTCGGGGCGATCAACGCCGCCTGCTTGCCCGCGAAGACCGTCGCCGCCAGAGCCCGCAGCGCGACCTCGGTCTTGCCGAAGCCGACATCGCCGCAGACCAGCCGGTCCATCGGACGCCCGGAGGCGAGGTCGGCCATCAGCGCGTCCACCGCGGCGGCCTGATCGGGGGTCGGGGCGAAGCCGAAGCCCGCCGCGAACCGCTCCATGTCGCGGGACGGCGG
>NZ_VRVD01001058.1:0-976 GCF_008040015.1 Methylobacterium sp. WL18
GCCGTGGCCGGTCAGCCCGTAGGCGAGCAGGCCGAGGTCGCCGATGCGGGCCGCCTGCCAGGAGGCCAGGCCCAGGAAGGCGATCCAGAGCGGCAGCATGCCGTAGGCCAGGATGCCCACCGCGAGGTGCCAGCGGCTGGCGGCGTGCAGCCCGGCCCAGGGCAGGACGCGCAGGTGCTGCAGGTTGCCCTGGCACCAGCGGCGCTCGCGGCCGAGCAGGTCGACGAGGTTCGTGGGCATCTCCTCCCAGGTACCGCCCATCTCGGGCAGCAGGCGAACCTCCCAGCCGGCCCGGACCATCAGGGCGCCCTCGACGATGTCGTGGCACAGGATCTCGCCGCCGAGCGGCGCCCGCCCCGGCAGGACCGGGAGTTGCGCGTTCTCGGCAAAAGCCTCGATCCGCAGGATCGCGTTGTGGCCCCAGTAGCTGCCCTCAGGGCCCTGCCAGGTCTCCAGGCAGCGCAGGGCCAGGGGCGCGTAGAGGCGCACGGCGAATTGCTGGATCCGGGCGAACAGGGTGTCCCGGCCGGCCGCGTACGAGACGGTCTGGATCAGGCCGGTGCGGGGGCTCTCGTCCATCAGGCCCACGAGCCGGGTCATGGCGGCGCCGGTCATCAGGCTGTCGGCGTCGAGGACGATCATGTAGGCGTATTCCGCGCCGTGGCTGCGGCAGAACGCGCCGATGTTGCCGGCCTTGCGGCCGGTATTCTCGGTCCGGCGGCGGTAGCGGATCCGCGGCAGGGCCGGGTCGGCCTCCGCCCAGGCCAGGATGCGGGCGAATTCATGCTCCTCGACGGCCGCGATCGCGCCGTCCCGGGTGTCCGACAGGACGAAGATGTCGATGGCTTTCCCACAGCCCTGCGCCTGCTCGCGCGCCAGCGAGCGGGCCATCACCCGGAGCCGGGCGAACACCGCCACCGCGTCCTCGGCGTGGATCGCCACCACGGCGGCGGTCCGGCCGGAGCCGGCGGAGGGC
>NZ_VRVD01001059.1:0-975 GCF_008040015.1 Methylobacterium sp. WL18
CGCCCCGGCCGCGCGTCGCCGCGGCGCCGGCCCGGCCCATGCGTCCGCACAGGATGGTCGCGGTCGCACCCCCCCCACCGCCGCCTCTGCCGGACGGCTATCCGCGCTACCGCGCCTACAATTACGGCCCCGGCTATGCCGACGAGCGGCTGGAGCGCCTGCGCGCCGCGGAGGCCGCCGGCTACCTGGTCGTGCGCCGCCGCTCGGTGGAGTTCCCGGACGGCCGGTCCCTGCGGGTCTACCGGCCGGACGACGAGGGCGAGCCGTTCTGAGCTGATCCGACCGCGAACACCGACCGCAGGGGCGCCCGCAGGACTTTGCCGGCGGGGTTGCGGGGCAGGAGCCCGTCCCAGACCACCACGCGCACCGGCACCTTGAACGCCGCGAGCCGCTCGGCCGCGAAGGCCCGGATCTCCTCGGGTCCGGTCCGGGCGCCCTCAGCGAGCGCCACGATCGCGCCGGGCTCCTCGCCCAGCGTCGGGTGGGGCACGGCCAGCACCACGGCGTCGATCACGTCCGGATGCGCGTAGAGGACGTTCTCGACCTCGCAGCAATAGATGTTCTCGCCGCCGCGGATCAGCATGTCCTTGATCCGGTCGACGATGGTCAGGAACCCCTCGTCGTCGGCGCGTGCGAGGTCGCCGGTGCGCAGCCAGCCCTCCGAGAGCACTTCGGCGGTAGCCTCCGGGTCGTCCCAGTAGCCGCGGACCACGTTCGGGCCCTTCACGCACAGCTCGCCGACGCTGCCGGAGGGCAGATCCTGTCCGAGCGGGTCGAGGATCCGCACCTCGCAGACCGGCAGGGGCGGGCCGCAGGATTCGGGATGGGCGAGATAATCTTCGGCCTGGTGGTGGGTGAAGGTCGCCGAGGTCTCGGTCATGCCCCAGCCGGTGGCGGGGGCCGCCTTCGGGAAGGCCTCGCCGAGCGCGCGCACCAAGTCGCGGGCCGCGGGCGCGCCGCCGTAGGTCACCGATT
>NZ_VRVD01000105.1:0-10830 GCF_008040015.1 Methylobacterium sp. WL18
GCTCAGCGGCTTGCGGCGTCGAACCGCCGGTTCGCGGCCTGGTCCAGGACCGAACGGTCGGTGCCGGTCCGGGTGTCGACCCGCACCTCGGCCGAGAGGCCGGGCCGCAGCAGCCCCTCGCGGGCGATCTCTTCGGGCACCCGCACCCGCACGGGCAGGCGCTGGACGATCTTGGTGAAGTTGCCGGTGGCGTTGTCGGGCGGCAGCAGGCTGAACACCGAGCCCGAGGCCGGCGAGAACGATTCGACAACCCCGTGGATCTCGCGGTCCGGGTAGGCGTCCACCGTCACGATAACCGGCTGGCCCGGGCGCATGCGCTGGACCTGCGTTTCCTTGAAGTTAGCGTCGATGCGCACGCTCTGGAGCGGGACCAGGGCCGCGACCCGGGTGCCCGGCGCCACGTAGGCCCCGGCCTCGACCGCCTTGTTGCCGACCACGCCGTCGAACGGGGCGCGGATCACCGTGAAGTCGAGGTCGCGCCGGGCGCGGTCGACGGCGGTGCGCAACTCGGCCGACAGGCGCTCGGCCTCGCGCTTTTGGGCCTGGAGCACGTCGACATTGGCCCGGGCCGCGAGCAGCCCGGCTTCCATGCCCTTCACAGAGGCTTCGGTGCGGTCCCGGTCGGCGCGGGCCTGGTCGATCCGCGACTTGGCGACGTAATCCGCCTGCATCTGGGTGGCGCGGGCAAAGTCGGCCTGGGCGCGCACGGCATCGGCGCGGCTCGCGTCGATCTGGGCAGAGGCCTGAGAGACCTGCGCCTGCGCGGCCTCGACCTGCCGACCGATCCGCACGATCGTGCTTTCCTGCGTTGCAAGCTTGTCCTGCGCGGCCTGAAGCGCGAGGCGGTAATCGCCGTCGTCCAGCTTGGCGATCACGTCGCCTTTCTTGACCGAGAGGCCGTTCACCACGGGCACGGCCTCGAGATAGCCGGAGACCTTGGCGGCCAGGACCGAGATGTCTGCCTGCACGTAGGCGTCGTCGGTCGAGACGAAGAAACGCCCGACGCTCCACCATTGCCAGCCCTCGTAGCCACCGCCGGCCAGGGCTGCGGCGAGAAGTCCGAGGAGCAGCATGCGCCGCAGCGGCCGCTTCCTGGCCGGCTCGGGTTCCGACGCGATTGGAGCCGCAGAGGCCACCGCGGCGGCGCGGGGCTGGACGGGCGCCGCCGCGGGGCCCTCGGCACGCTCTTCGTCCGACGGCTCGCTGTGCGAACCGGACCGGCCGCCATCCTCGCGAAGGGACATCGTGCGCCTCTGACCTGATGACCGAACCGTTCGGTCAACACACTGGACGCGCCTTGACGCACGTCGAATCTGTGTTCAGGGTAAATTGACCGAACGGTTCGGTCAAGCGAAACGGCGTCTCGGACGCGGAGCAGGGTGATGATTCAGGGCGCAGTGCTGGAACGGGGATCGTCACCGATCGAGAGCGACAAGCGGCGACAGATCCTCGATGGCGCGCGCACGGTGTTCCTGTCGGCGGGGTTCGATGGGGCCAGCATGGGTGAGATCGCCCGGGTAGCCGGCGTCTCGAAGGGAACGCTCTACGTCTACTTCGACAGCAAGGAGGATCTGTTCGAGGCGCTGATCATCCGGGAGAAGAGCAGCCTGGCCGAGGCCCTGTTCACCCTGGACGCCGACGATCCCGACGTGCCGGCGGTGCTGACGAAACTCGGCGCCAGCTTCCTGACCGAGATGGGTCGACCAGAACACGTGGCCGTGGTCCGCATGGTGATCGGCGCCTGCGAGAAATTCCCGCGCTTTGGGCAGGCCTTCTACGAGGCCGGTCCGGCCTGCGGCGTGGCGCGGCTGTCGGGCTATCTGGACGCCCAGGTGCGGGCCGGCCGGCTCCGCGTCGCCGACACCGAACTCGCCGCAAGGCACTTCCTGCACCTCTGCCAGGCCGGCCAGATGACGCGGCTGCTCTTCGCGGCCGGCGACGCGGCGAGCGCGGTCGAGATCCGCTATCAGGTCGACGGCGCAGTCCGGGTGTTCCTGGCCGGGTATGGGCCGGAGCGGTAGGGCGGGTCGATGTCGCGGGTCTCCGCGCGCATATTGTCCAGCATCGAAGGCTTGCCGGGTCCGATCTGCACGGTTTAAGCATGTATACCGAAAGAAGAATATTGAATTAGTTTGATTATAAACTGGCGCTACCGACACGGACCTCGATCGGGGCACGATGAGGCTTGGGGCAAAGATCCCGAGGCCGGACGGCGCATGCGATGCTGCACCCGGTGACCCGGGCAAGCGACGCCGAGGTCGGGGTGCGTCTGGGCGGGTCCCTGGCGGGCGTTCGCCCCCTCGCGCCGTTCTTCTGCCTGTACATGACCTTCGGGGCGACCCTCGGATTCCTCGCCGGCGGAGCGCCGCTGATCCTGCGGGTCCGGGGGCTCGATCTCGCCGAAGTCGGATTGCTGCAGCTCATCAACCTTCCGGTGGGCCTGACCTTCCTGTGGGCCGGCGCCATCGACCGGATCCGTCTGCCGTTCCTCGATCACCGGGTCGGATGGATCGTCGCCGCACAGGGCGTGACGGTCCTGCTGCTGGGCGCCCTGAGCTTCGGTGAGCACTGGCCGGTGTCGGCGCTGCTCCTGCTGGCGATCGCGGCCTGTGCCTGCGTCGCAACCATGGACATCGCCCTGGAGGCCCTGGTCGTCGAGACGATCCCGGCGAAGCGACGGGCGTTCGTCGCCTCCGCCAAGCTCTGCGGGGCGTCCCTCGGCGGCATCCTCGGCGTCGGCGTCCTGGTCGGCTCCTACGATATCCTCGGATGGCGGGTTGCCGTTCTGGCCTGCGCCGCGCTCGACGCCCTCTGTCTCCTGCCGATCCTCGGCTATCCGGAGGCCCGCCTCCACGGTTCCGGCGGACTGCCGGAACGGTGGTCGGGGTCGTTCGCCCGGCTGCGCGCCCTCGGCGCGCGGATCCTGGTGCTCGGCGCCTACTTCGCCGCCGCCTACCTCTTGTCGGGGCCGAACACGCTGGCGCTGCTCGATCTCGGCGTGCCCCTCGCGCAGGTCGGCTTTCTCACCGGAACGGTGCTGCCGGGGATCAATCTCGTCATGGCGCTGGTGGCGGGCGGCCTCGCCGCACGCTTCGGCACAGCCCGGCTGATCGCGGTCGGGGCGGTCGGCGTCCTCATCTCCGGCGGCGTGATGGCGTTCGCCTGCGCTGCCGGCGCAGTGGGTGTTGCTGTCGGGGCAACCGTCCTGAACTTCGTCTGCGGCGGGATCCTGGGGGTGCCGGTGTTCAATATGATCTACCGCTGGGCCCAGGGACCGAGGCCGGCCACGGACTACGCGCTGCTGTTCGGCGCAGCGTTCTTCGCAGCGATGCCGCTCCGGGTCGCCGCCCCGGCGCTCGCCGAGTGGGTGGGGTGGTCTTCCTACTTCGGCGCAGCGCTGCCGATCTACGCCGCCTCGGTGGCTTGGCTCGTGGTGACGGTCGATCGGACCCTTCGGGCCGACGGAGCGGGGACGCGATGATCGCGGCGGTCGCCGCGCGCGTCCCCGCGTCGCTGGAAGCGTACCGGGACGGCGTCGCCGTCGGGCCCGGCGGTCCCACGGCGCTTCCCGTCGCCGCGCTGCGCGATCCGGCCGTGTTCGACGCGACGCTGGCAACCTTCGGAGCCGGATACGGTGCCGTCGACCGGCGCGTCCTGGTCTCGTACTGGAGCCAGTTCTACCTGGCCGCCCTCGCGACGCCGGCCCTGACCGCACTGATCTGTCTCGGCCGCCCACTGCCGCTCGGCTTCGACACGACGCGTCTCGAACTCGATGATGCCGGCCGCCCCGCCCGCCTCCTGGTCCCGGCGGAGACCCCGGATTGCCGGTCGGATTGCGCGTCCGGCCTGGCGGGTCTGGTCGAGGGGCACCTGAACCCGTTCGTCGAAATGTGCCACGCCCGATGCGGCATCGCCCCCCGGGTCCTGTGGGGGAACGCGGCGGTGATCCTCGACTACGTCGCCGGGGAACTCGGCGGCGCAAATGAACCGGCCTGCGCGGCCGCCGCGAGCAGGCTCGGATGGCGCGGCCCGCTCGCCTGCGGTAGGAACCCCCTTGCGCAGGCCCTGTGCGCGGATGCGTCGGGCTGCCGGCGGCGGCGCGTCTGCTGCCTGCGCCACCGCCTTCCGGGCGTCCCGTCCTGCGGGGCGCTCTGCCCCCTCGAACGCGCCACCGAGCGTTGACCCGTCCGCCATGCTGAAGGCCTTCCTCGCTTATTACAGGCCGCACCGGACGCTGTTCCTGACGGATTTCGGCTGCGCCGTGCTGTCCGGCCTGCTGGAACTCGGCTTTCCGATCGCCGTGAAGGTCTTCGTCGACCGGCTGCTGCCGCAGCAGGATTGGAGCCTGATCGTGCTGGCGGCCTGCGGCCTCGCACTGGTCTACGTGGCCAATGCCGGCCTGATGGTGGTGGTGACCTATTGGGGCCACGTGCTCGGCATCAACATCGAGACCACGATGCGGGCGCGGGCCTTCGATCACCTGCAGAAGCTCTCGTTCCGGTTCTACGACGGACAGAAGACCGGTCACCTCGTCGCCCGGGTGACGAAGGATCTGGAGGAGATCGGCGAGGTCGCCCATCACGGGCCCGAGGACCTGTTCATCGCCGTGATGACGCTCATCGGCGCCTTCGCGCTCATGGTCTGGGTCCATCCGACCCTGGCCCTGATCACCGGCGCGATCCTGCCGGTCATCGCCTTCGTGAGTTTGCGCTACGGGGGTCGCATGACCCGGAACTGGCAGACGCAGTACGGCCGAGTCGGCGCCTTCAACGCGCGCATCGAGGAGAATGTCGGCGGGATGCGGGTCGTGCAGGCTTTCGCCAACGAGCAGCACGAGCGCGCCCTGTTCGCCCGCGACAACGCCCGCTACCGCGACACCAAGCTCGAAGCCTACCGGCTCATGGCGGCCAGCCTGTCGATCAACTACCTGGGCCTGCGCCTGGTCCAGATCGCAGTGCTGCTCGGCGGCGCGGCCTTCGTGGTCCGCGGCGACCTGACGGCCGGCGGCTTCGTCGGCTTCCTGCTGCTGGTCGGCGTGTTCTACCGCCCGCTGGAGAAGATCGGCGCGGTGATCGAGACCTATCCCAAGGGGGTGGCGGGCTTTCGCCGCTACCAGGACCTGCTGGCCACCGAACCCGACATCGTGGACCGGCCGGACGCACTCGATGCGGGCAGCCTGCGCGGCGACATCCGCTTCGAGGACGTGAGCTTCGGCTACGATGCGAGCCGCCCGATCTTCGGCGGCCTCGACCTGGCGATCGCCGCGGGGGAGACGGTCGCCTTCGTCGGCCCGTCGGGCGTCGGGAAGACGACGCTGTGCGCGCTGCTGCCACGCTTCTATGAGGTCGCGACGGGGCGGGTGACGATCGACGGCATCGACGTGCGCGCCCTCACCCTCGCCTCCCTCCGGCGGCAGATCGGCATCGTGCAGCAGGACGTGTTCCTGTTCGCTGGCACGATCCGCGAAAACATCGCCTACGGACGCCTCGACGCCACCGAGGCCGAGATCGACCAAGCCGCCCGCCGCGCCCGTCTCGGCGCGCTGATCGACAGCCTGCCCACCGGGCTGGACACGGTGGTGGGCGAACGCGGGGTGCGGCTGTCCGGGGGGCAGAAGCAGCGGATCGCCATCGCGCGGGTGTTCCTCAAGAACCCGCCGATCCTGATCCTCGACGAGGCGACCTCGGCCCTCGACACGCAGACCGAGCGCGAGATCCAGCAGGCGCTGGCGGACCTCGCGCAGGGGCGAACGACCCTGGTCATCGCCCATCGGCTGGCGACGATCCGCGACGCCGACCGCATCGTGGTGCTGGGCGAGGACGGCATCGTCGAGCAGGGGCGGCATGCGGCCTTGCTCGATGCCGACGGCGTCTATCGCCGCCTGCACGAGGCGCAGTTCGGGTCGGCTGAAGAAAACGGGATTTCCGCGACAGCGGCGGAGTGAGGCGCAGCGTTCGCGCCGTTCTCCGTCATCGCGAACACTTCGGTCCGATACTGCCGGCAAGCCGCTACGTCATGACCTCGGCCAGGATGAACGGGATCTCCCCTGGGATCTCGCGGGCCATGAACCCGATGCCGCCGTAGCGGCGTGCGAGCCGGCGCCCGGCCTCGCCGTGGGCGTACACACTCCACAGGGCGGCCGCCTCCGGCTCGGCACCGCGGGCGAGCAGGCCGACGACGAGGCCCGCGAGCGTGTCGCCGGAGCCCGACGTAGCCAGCCCGACATGGCCGACCTCGTAGCACCAGGCGCGGCCATCCGGGGCGACGACATGGGTGCGGCCGCCCTTCATGACCGTGACCGTCCCGAAGCGCTCGGTCGCGCGTCGTGCCGCCGCCAGCGGATCCGCCTCGATCGCCATGCGATCCTCATCGAGGAGTTGCGCCATCTCGCCGGCATGCGGGGTGATGATCGCCGGCTTGGACAGGCTCCGCGTCAGATCGGGCTCGGCGCGCAACGCGGCGAGGGCGCCGGCATCCAGGACGAGCGCGGCCTCGCCGGCCCCGCGGACCAGAGCCCCGGTGACGCCCTCGGCGTCGGCATCCTCGGACATGCCCGGTCCGACCAAAACCGCGTCCACGCGGGCGGCCCGCTTCGCGAGCGCCTCGGCGCAGGAGCGGGCGATGCCACCGTCCTCGGTCTGATCGAGACCGACGACCAGCGCCTCCGGCACCGCGATCCCGATCGGGATCGCCAGGTCCCGGCAGACCGCGAGTTGCAGCTTTCCGGCGCCGACCCGGAGCGCCGCATGGGCCGCCAGCAGCACCGCGCCCGGCAGGCCCATACACCCGGCAACGATGAGCACACGGCCACGTTCGTCCTTGCTGTCGCCGTCCGGCTCGGGCGGGGCCATGCTGCGGAGGATATGCTCGGTGACCGGCGTGACGGTGCTCATGGTTTCCCCCGGGCGCTGAGGCCGCCGTCGTGAACGACCTACGTCGTGGCGGCGCCGGCACCGGGTTCGGAGGTAACGGGGGTGCCCTCCGCCTCAAGGGGTGCGACGAAGTTGTAGCGGACCTGAACAAGCCCGCCGCCGGGCGCCGCGGAGGCCGAGAACGCGTATTCGGTCACGCCGCAATTCGGCACGTCCCCTTGGGCGTCGATCGCCAGGATCTCGGCCTCTGTCATCTCCTCCAGCAGGTAGCGCAGACACAGCACGACCACCTGGTGGGCGACCAGGAGGATCCGGCGCCCGTCATGGTGCAGGCCGATCGTGTCGAGGGCGCTGCGCAGGCGCAGGATCACGTCGCACCAGCTCTCGCCGCCCGGCGGGCGATGGTAGAACTTGCCGAGATCGCGCCGCAGTTCGGCCTGCTCGGGATGGTGTCGCTCGATCCCGATCCGTGTCAGCCGGTCGAGGATGCCGAACTCCTTCTCGCGCAGCCGTTCGTCCACGAGGAGCCGCGGCGTTCCGGAAGCGACGCCGCCCGCTGCGCGGATTCCCTCGGCCGTCTCGACCGCACGCCGGTACGGCGAGGCGAGGACGAGGTCCGGGCGCTCGTCGTCGGCGAGGCTCGCGAACCACCGTCCGAGCGCCTCCGCCTGAGAATGACCGAGCGCGCTGAGCGGCACGTCCACATCGCGCTCCGGAATGTCGATGCGCGCGGCGCCAGCAGCCTGGGCCGCGTCGCGGGCGACGTTCCCGGAGCTCTCGCCATGGCGCACGACCCACAACCGAAGCGGGTGTCTCTGAGGCACGGGGATCTCCTGGAGCGATGCCGGTTCGACAGGGCGGAACGTCGGGCCGGCAACCCCGTTCCGGCCCGCCGGCGTCCCCGCCGCTCAGTGTCCTTCCGTGAGAGCCCGGCCCAGCAAATCGAGGAGGCTGCCAGCGAAGGCCCGCATGTTCGTGATCCGGTCCGCACCGCCGGTCTCGATCGTGGACACCAGCGTGACCGGACCGCTGACGGCCAGGCAGCTATGCCCGGCCGCATCGCCGTAGCGGTTGCCGCTGGGGCCGGCGGCGCCGGTCTCGGCGATGCCCCAGGTCGCGCCGTGCCGCTCCCGGACCGTCCGGGCCAGGAGGGCGGCATAGGCCTCGGAGGCCGAGCGCAGGCCGGCCATCGCAGTTGCGTCGATGCCGAGAAGGCCGGCACGGGCCTCGGCGGTGTAGACGATGGCGCCGCCGAGGAAATACGCGCTGGCGCCGGGCACCGAGAGGAGCGCCGCCGAGACGAGCCCCCCGGAGGACGATTCCGCGACCGCCAGCGTCTGCTTGCGCGCCATGAGCAAAGCCCCGAGGGTCGCGGCCTTCGGCAGGAGGTCATGCATGGCCGATCCTCTCGATCATGCGCCGGATTCAGGCCAGACCGCGATCGTCGCGCCCGCGGATTGCAAGGTAACGCGGTGGGAATGCGCGTCCTCCCGGGTCTTGCACAGGTCGATCGCCGACGCGAACCGCGTCCGCGCGGCGATTTCGGTCTCGACATCCTCGGAGATGACCTCATGGTCATCGCGAAACGTGGTCACCCGGAAGGGTGGGCGTTGCTTCAGGTCACTGGCTTCCATGGATGTCGCCTCCCATCGGATCGTGTCGCGGTAAGCGCCCGGCGACCCGGATCGTTGCGCAGTCCCCCGCAGATCCGCCGGATCCGGGCACGGTTCGTTAAGCCTACGGTCGTAGCCCGATGGCTCCTCAACATGCGTGGGTGATATGCCGAGACTGGGCCATAGGATCATCGACGGGCTGGCCCTCGTCCTGGTCGGCACCGGGCTCGCCGCCATCGTGGCGGGATATCAGAGCAATCTGCCTGCGCCAGCGGTACAAGTCGCCGAACTCGCGTCGTCCTGGGCCGACCCGCTGACGACCGGATCGATTACGCCCACGGCCGCCCCGACTCGGCCGCCCCGGAAAAGCGATATCCCGGGCCATCCGACGACCTCCAGCCCACGGGTGTGGATCGATCCGCCGAGCCGCTGACCGCGCCGCTCGGATGCGCCGCCGCCGGTGGAGCCACATCCCCAACGAACGGACCGGGTCCGACCGCGTTGTCCTGGGAGCCCGAAGAGGGGCCGAACCGAGGAAACGCACATGCGCATCAAGATTTACGGCCTTGCGGCCGCGCTCGCCGTCGCCCTGACCGGCACCGCCTATGCCCAGCAGCCCGCCGGCGGCGGCAGTGCGACCGGCAACATGAACAATCCCGGTTCGGTCAAGAGCAACAGCCAGAAGATGAACGAGGGCGCACCCGCCGCGACGACTGGCACCACAACGGGCGCGGCGGGTGCCGCGACCGTGCCTGGGACCGGCACCGCGCGACCGGGTGTCGGCGCCGGCACCAGCACCACGGCTCCGGCCCGATAGCCGCACCGTCGGAACCGAGGCTTAAAGCTTCGGTTTCCGGCCCATGTCACGCTTCCTGTTCCCCGTTGCCATCGTAATCATCCTCGCCAGCGTCGCCTTCGCCCACTGGGAGAATTCAGGACCAGAGCCTGGAGCGACTCCGACCACGATACAGGCTCCGGCCGCGTCGGATCGACTCAAGCTCGGGCGCTGACGACGACGATACCGAACGTCGGCGCTTCGGTCAGTCGCGCCCCGCTGACGGAGCGTTCGACATTGAGGCCGCTTCAGATAGCCGTGCAAGTCGACACAAAAAACCCGGCCGCGCGTGAGCGCGACCGGGCATCGTGTCGGTATGGCTGGATCGATCAGGTCCAGTCGCTGTCGTCGCCGCCGCCGAGGTCGCCGCCGAAATCACCGGACGGATCGCTGAAGCTGGCATCCTGAAAGTCGCTGCCGCCACCACCGCCGTCGAGGGCAGAGCCGAGATCCTGGTTGCCGCCGTCGCCGTAATAGTTGTTCACGACGGTCTCACCACCGCCGCCGAGGCCAGCTGCCGCAGCGCTGCCGAGGCTCGAATGCCCGCCCGCGAAAGCGTTCGACAGGGCGCTGCCGAGTAGCATGCCGCCAGCCGCTCCGGCCGCCATCGGGAGCGCGGTAGCCATGAAGCCGCCGCCCCGGGCCGGAGCGGCCTGGGGCTGGCCGCCCCACGGACCGCCTTGCTGCTGAGGCGGATAGCCCGGCTGCTGCGGGTAACCCTGCTGGGGATAGCCCTGGGGAGCGCCGCCACCCCAGGGCTGGCCGGCAGGCCGCTGCTGCTGCCCGTAGCCGGGCTGCGGCTCCTGGCGCTGACTGCCACCGCCACCGAAGATGCTCGATAGGAACCCGCCACCGCCGGAGGACTGAGCCGGGGCCGCCTGGCTGCGAGCCTGCTCGAGCTGCTGGTTCAGGCTCTTGATCGCCTCTTCCTGCACGTAGATCAGTTGTGCCATCGCGTAGGGAGCATAGGGCTGGGTGCGGAGCTTGTCGGCGATGAAGCGCTCGGCCTCCGCGTCGCGGAGCTGAGTCTGGGCCTGCTCCAGACGCTGGAAGATACCGGAGATGACGTCGCGTTCTTCGCTATTCATGGAGTCGTCCTCCTCGAGTCGTACCCGCGGGCTCGAACGCGCCGCACGGCCGCAGAGGACATGGGTGTGCGGTGACGCTTTGTCAGGGGCGGTTGCGAAAACTTCATCTCACCGCATGCCGGCCCCAGACACGAAAAAACCCGACCTTTCGGCCGGGCTTTCTCAACCGTTCCAGTGAGGCCGGCGCGGGGAGCGCGCCGGGGATGGATCTTAGTACGAGCCGAACTTGTAGTTCAGGCCGGCGCGGACGACGGCGAACTCGTCGTCGCGGCGACCGATCGGGGTCACGTAGGCCGGTGCCAGGTTGGCGGCGTTGACGAGCAGGACACCCTGGTTGCGGGTGCCGCGGTCGAGGTTCACGTACAGGCCTTCGACCTTGAGCGTCACGGCGCTCGAACGGAAGAAGTTCAGGAACGAGTCGG
>NZ_VRVD01001060.1:0-974 GCF_008040015.1 Methylobacterium sp. WL18
CCGCAGACCCGCAGCAGCGCATCGAGCGTCGAGCGGCCCGGGCCCGGATCGCGCAGCTCCCGCCAGCCGGCTGTGGCGAAGTGGAGGTAGGGGCCGGCCTCCCCGACATCCGCGTAGGTCGCCCGGTACCAGGCCTCGTCCACGGCCGGGACGTTCAACCGGTCCGGGCCCGCGAACGGCTTTTTCCCCGCGAGCCGCGTCTCGGCCACGTACCGGAAGAACGGGTCGCCGATCACCGCCCGGCTGCCGGCCCGCGCCTGCACGAAGCCGGCCGGGTCGAAATCCTGGCGCGGGCTGCGCAGCGCACGCCAGCCGCCGGCTACATAAGTGCGGAGCAATTCGGTGTCGGAGGCCCCCTCCGCTCCGTCCAGCCCTTGGCGATAATGGGCGGCGTCGAAATAGGGGGCGAGCGTCTCGGCCTGCACCCCGAAAAGATCCTCCGGCTCGGGCCGGGCCGGGCCGCCGTGCAGGACGTAGTGCACCAGCGGGTTCTGGGTCGCGTAGGAGATGTTTCGGGTCAGGCAGTAGGCCAGGGTGTCGAAGCGGGGCGACGGCTCGCGGCCCTCGCGCCAGCCGGAGATCATGTAATGGGCCGCCGGGTCGACGCCAGCGGCCTGCAGGTCGGGGTTGTGGGCGAGGTAGAAGGGACCGTCCACGAGGCGGCGGGCCAGGCGCTCGGCCTGCCTGGTGTCGGGCCTGGGCAGGGCGCCGCCTTGAGCGCGCTGGGCCGTCACCCAGTGCAGGAACGGGTTGATGCCGGCGGCGGCCAAGTACGGCCGCGCGGCGAGGTAGTCGGCGGTCGAGAAATCCGGTCGCGGATCCCGGCCCGCGCGCCAGCCGACCGTGAGGTAGTCGCGTACCGGATCGACCGTGATGCCGTACCAGCTCGCGTAGAAGCCGGCGTCGACATGGGGCTCCAGCGCCGCGACCAGGCGCGCCTCGGGGGTGTCGCCGGCACCCGCGCCGGCCCAGCG
>NZ_VRVD01001061.1:0-972 GCF_008040015.1 Methylobacterium sp. WL18
AGGCCGGACGCAGGCGCAGAACTCCTTCGCCACGGCGCTGGCCGCCGGCCTCGTCGCGGCAGGGACCGCCCGCGAGGTGGCGGTAACGACCGTCGGCCATCGCCGTGGCGAAGGAGTTCTGCGCCTGCGTCCGGCCTGATCAGCCTGCGGAGACGGTCCGAGGCAATCGGATCTTGGAACGCCCGCACTTCGACAGGGGCCGCTATCGGCCTGCAGGCGTGCAACGTCCAGCCGCGTCACGGTTCTCTGTCGGCCGATAATAGGCCGGCCGTGTCGATCCTGATCCGCGCCGACATATTTCGGCGGACTTGCCAATGCGCGGGTGAAGGTCTATCTCAGCCGCATCGGCACGTGTCCGGATATCTTGGACCGTTACGCCTTCGCAGGGCGGTTCTGACTTTCCTATCGCTATCGGTCGATACCGGTATCTGCTTTTGTGAGCGGATGCCATTTCTCACTACGCCTGCGAAGATCGAGGAATTCCATGAGCACCGGAACCGTCAAGTGGTTCAACGAGACCAAGGGCTACGGCTTCATCCAGCCGGATGACGGCGGCAAGGACGTGTTCGTTCACGTCTCGGCCGTCGAGCGCGCCGGCCTGCGTGGCCTGAACGAAGGCCAGAAGGTCTCCTACGAGCTGGAAACCGACCGCCGCAGCGGCAAGGAGTCCGCCGGCCAGCTTCAGACGGTCTGATCGCCGCTCCGACGGCCCGTGTTGAAGCCGCTCCCGAGGGAGCGGCTTCTTCGTATCTGCATTCGATCCCGGGGTGACGGCGGCCCGCCGCGCCCAACTCAGGAGTGTCTGTGAGCTTTCCGAACAAGCAAGGCGTCGTCGATCGACTGGAGGCCGCTGCCAAGGCGCGGTCCGAGATGCTGGCCCGGTTCCGGGCCCGCCCGACTGCCGATGATCCGGCCGTCCTCGCCCGCCAGTCCGCGCGCCGCGCCGTGGTTGATGCCCGCGAGGCCCGCGCG
>NZ_VRVD01001062.1:0-970 GCF_008040015.1 Methylobacterium sp. WL18
CCGGACCTGCCCGCCCTGGCCCGCGCTCTGTCGCGGCCCGAGTTTTCGGCGGCTACGCCCGGTCCGGAGCGGCTGGCTCCGCTCGACGGGCCGGCGGCCTGATCCGGGCTCCGGCGGCCCCTGCATAGCTTCTGAGCAAGTACTATTCCTGGGCAACGGCTCAAGTTCTGAGCACGCATCAATGTTTTGCACCGTCTTGCGGGACCTGATTTCGCTTCGTAGTCTTCGCGACCACAACAAAAAAGACTTGATTCGAAACAACAGGGAGGATGCCATGACACGCGCCAACGACGTCAAGGACCGGTTCCGCGCCCGGCTGCAGGATGCCGACGCCCGCAGCAACGACTTCCGCCGGAAGCTGCTGGAGGAGGGCAACCGCGCCCTCGAGCCGGTGGTCGGCGTCCTGAACCTGATGGCCGAGGTGCTGAACGAGGAGGACAACGTCCACGGCAGCATCACCGGCCTCGAGGCCAAGATCGATCAGGACAACTTCATCAGCCTGTGCGCCAAGCTGCGCGGCACCGACACCGAGCAGAAGATCAAGATCAAGTACGGCCCCGAACTCGGCGGCAGCAACTATATCTCGGTCTCGGGCCTGAACCAGCGCTACAACGAGCGCCTGGTCCCGGGCGCGGCCGGGGCCGCCCTCGGCCGCAGCGTCGGCAGCGACATCCATCTGGACGAGCACCGCGGGACCGAGCTGGCCGAGGTGGTCCGCGAGGTCGTCGAGGATTTCTACGCCGCCCAGATCGAGCAGCGCAGCCACTTCGCCGCCGTGCAGTAGCCCGACCCGTGATCCTGCGGCGGGGAGCCGGATTCCCCTCGGCCCCGTCCTCGGCTAAGCCTGCCCGGGATGGGGATGGGGCTCCCCGATAACCGCCCGGCCGTCGCCAGGCCGGGCTGATGGCTCCTACCGCACGGGCGGCTCCGGACGTCCGCGGTGGGGCCGTGCGCCCGACGCCGCGACGCG
>NZ_VRVD01001063.1:0-969 GCF_008040015.1 Methylobacterium sp. WL18
GCCAGGATCCGCGCGGCGCCGGCCTTGGCGGCGTGGCCGGCCTCCGTGAGGGCGAGCTTGCGCGAGGTGCGGTTGAACAGCCGCGCGCCGATCCGGGCCTCCAGCCGGCCCACCGCCTTCGAGACGGTGCCCTTCGACAGGCCGAGATCCGCGGCGGCCCGGCCGAACGAGCCCACCTCCACCACCTTGGCGAAGACCGCCCAGGCCTCGAAATCGGGGAGCCGCATGGGTTGCATTCCGGAAACGATGAGTTTCCAGCGTTTCTATTTTCGGATCCGTTGGCAATGGCCAGATTGCCGTCATCGCAAACGCCCCGCGGCATCCGCGGCGGCTTCTCGGGAGACAGCGTCATGGTGCAGTCCGGCCTCCACCACGTCACGGCCTTTTCCGGCCCGGCAATGCGCAACCTCGACTTCCACACCCGCGTGCTCGGGCAGCGGCTGGTGAAGAAGACCGTCAACTTCGACGATCCGGGCACCTACCACCTGTATTACGGCGACGCGTCCGGGCAGCCCGGCACGATCCTGACCTTCTTTCCGATCGCGCACGCGGCCCCCGGCCGGGTCGGGATCGGCGAGACCCAGGAGACCGCGTTCCGGGTGCCCCGGGGCTCGATCGGCTGGTGGACCCACCGGCTGATCGAGAAGGGGGTCGCCCACGAGCCGCTGGTCCAGGTGTTCGGCGCGCCGACCCTGCGGTTCCGCGATCCCGACGGGATGATGCTGGCGCTGGTGGGCGTCGACGGCGCGGAGGCGGAGCCCGCCTGGGCCTCGGCCGAGGTCCCGGCCGAGCACGCGATCCGCGGCCTGCACGGGGTGACGCTCCTGCTGGAGACGGCCGAGGCCACGGCCGCGATCCTCACGGAGGTGCTGGGCCTGCGCGAGGAGGCCCGCGAGGGCAACCTGATCCGGTTCGCCGGCAGCGCGGCGCTGGGCGGCTTCGTGACCCTTCGGGCGGTGGGCGGCTTCC
>NZ_VRVD01001064.1:0-967 GCF_008040015.1 Methylobacterium sp. WL18
CCGTCAGGGCGACGCCGCGCCCGGCCGTGACCCGGCCGTCGAGGCTGGCCTGCCCGTCCGATAGGGCTCCCTTGGCGCTGGCATCCACCGGCGGCAGGCCGGCCTGACGGGTCTGGGGTGCCACGAGTTTCGAGACGGTGAGCGCGTAATGGCCCTCCGGACGCCCCGCGGGGCCGTGCAGGTCCGCATCGCCGTCCACCGTGCCGGAGAGGGCGAGATCGGGCGCGGCGATCCGGGCCAGCGACAGCGGCAGCGCGCGGATCGCCACCCTCAGGTCGAGGTCCTTGCCGGCCCGGCCCGAGACCGTGACCCGGCCGGTGCCCGCCGCGATCGACAGCCCCTCGATCACCGCGCCGCCGTCACGCAGAGTGACGGAGGCCGGCCCGGTCAGGGCGAAGCGGTCGCCGCCGCGGGCGGCCGAGAGGCGCTGGATCTCGATGCGGGTGTCGTCGTCCGGCACGACCCGGACCGCGCCGTCGAGGTTGAAACCGCGCGCCTTGGCGGTGAGCGTCACGTCGCTGTCCGCCGGGCTACTGAGCGCGGCGAGCCGGACCGTGTCGATCTGCTGGCCGGCGGCGAGGAGGCGGTCGGCGTCAAGGCGCCCGTCGAGTGCCGGGTGGGCGCGCAGGTCGCGGCCCTTCAGGTCGGCATCGAGGCGGTTGAGGCCGTAGGCGCCGTAGCGCAGGGCGGCGCCGGTCGCCCGGATCGCGGCATCCTGACGGCCTCCGTCCCGGGCGAGGGTGACCGTGGCGTCGAGCTGCCCGGCCACGGGCTCCGGGGCGAGCGGCGAGATGTCGGCGAGATTGGCTGCCTTCACGGACAGCGTACCGGCCGACAGCCAGGTCTCGGCCGCCACGGTGGCGTTGCCCGAGACGGCCACCGAGCCGAGGTTGAGGTCGAGCCGGTCGAGCACCCAGTCGGGCCCGGCCTTCGCCACGTGGGCGCCGCCGCGCAGCGCCTTGCCGGC
>NZ_VRVD01001065.1:0-967 GCF_008040015.1 Methylobacterium sp. WL18
GCGGCGCCTGGCGTTCCGCCGCCGCAAGGGCAACACCCGGACCCTGATCGACGCCGACGAGGCGCCGCTGCCCGACGATTCCCTGGCGCCGTTCCTCGGCGGCATCTCCCGCACCGTGTTCTGCCGCGCGTTCGGGCTGGATGCAGGCAGCCTGCGGGCGGGCGGGCGCGAGATGGTCGATGTCGAGGGCGAGGTCGGCGCCAGCCTGTTCGCGGCGGGGTCCGGCCTGCGCGGCCTCACCGAGCTGCAATCCGCCCTGGACGCCGAGGCCGAGGGCATCTTCGCGCCCCGGCAGGCCAAGCACCGGACCTTCTACCAGGCGCTGGAGCGGCACGAGACCGCCCGCAAGGCGATCCGCGAGAAGGGCCTGCGATCCGGGGACTGGCGCGCGCTCAACGACGAGATCGCCGCCGCCGCAGAGAAGCTCGACGCGCTCCGGGCCGAGACTCAGCGCATCGCGACCGAGCGCGCCCGGCTGGAGCGCCTGAAGCGCGCCCGGCCGATCGTCGCCGAGATCGACGTGCTGGACCACCGGATCGCCGCCGATTCCGGCCTCGCCGAGGCGGATGCAGCCTGGATCGAGCGCCTGGGCGCCGCCCTCGAACGCTGCCGCAAGGCCGAGGCCGAGGCGGCCCGGACCGACGCCGCCCTCATCCGGGCGCGCGGCGAGGCCGATTCCGTGCCCGTGGAGCCCGAGCTGATCCTGCACGCCGAAGACATCCTGGCGGCGTTCAGCGGCACCAAGGAGTTCGAGAAGGGCGGCACCGACCTGCCCCGGATCGAGGGCGACGCCCACAAGGTCGGGCTCGACCTGGAGCGCCTGCGCGCCCGGATCGGCGTCCCGGACCTCGCTGCCCTGGAGGCCGGACAGCCCACCGACGCCGCCCGCGCCCGGGTCGAGCGCCTGATCCGCGACGGCCGGACCCTGGCTGCCGCCGAGGAGCAGATCGCCCGCGACGGCGCCGCC
>NZ_VRVD01001066.1:0-966 GCF_008040015.1 Methylobacterium sp. WL18
GTGACCGGCGCCTCGTGGCGGCGCTCGAGACGCCGGTCACGGTGAGCGGCCACACCCTGGTGATCGGCACCAGCATCGGCATCGCCATCGCCGACGACCCGTCCGGCACCGCCGCCACGCTGCTGCGGCAGGCCGACATCGCCCTGTACCAGGCCAAGGCCGCCGGCCGGGGCACGTGGCGCTTCTTCGACCCGGCCATGGATGTCGAGATCCAGCGCCGCCGGCAGCTCGCGGGCGATTTGCGCGGGGCGCTGGCCGGGGGCCAGTTCGTGCTGCACTACCAGCCGATCGTCGGGGCGCACGGCCAGGCCCTGCACGGCTTCGAGGCCCTGCCGCGCTGGCACCATCCCGAGCACGGCGAGGTCGGACCGGCGGAGTTCATCCCGCTGGCCGAGGAGGTCGGGCTGCTGGGGCCGCTGGGCGCCTGGATCCTGGCTACGGCCTGCCGGGCCGCCGCGTCCTGGCCGGACCCGGTCAAGGTCGCGGTCAACCTGTCGCCCCTGCAATGCGCCGGCCTCGGCCTCGAGGCGGATGTCCGGGCGGCGCTCGCCGACAGCGGGCTCAGGCCGGACCGCCTGGAACTCGAGATCACCGAAGCGGTGCTGCTGCAGGACAACGCCGCGAACCTGTCGCTCCTGCGGGCGTTCCGCGCCGCGGGCGTGCGGATCGCCATGGACGAGTTCGGGACCGGCTATTCGAGCCTCGGCACCCTGCACCGGTTCCCGTTCGACAAGCTCAAGATCGACCCGGGCTTCGTGCGCAGCCTCGCGCGCGACGGCGGCAGCGTCGAGATCCTGCGGGCCATGATCTGGCTCGGGCGCGCCCTGAAGATCGACGTCCTGGCCGAGGGCGTCGAGACCCCCGAGCAGGCGCGGATCCTGCGGGAGGAAGGCTGCCAGGAGCTGCAGGGCAATTTGTTCGGCCGGCCCGCCCCGGCGGCCGACCTCGCCGCGATCCTGGCCCGGA
>NZ_VRVD01001067.1:0-961 GCF_008040015.1 Methylobacterium sp. WL18
GGCCCGGCAGCAGCGACAGCGGCGTGACCCGCTCGACCCGGTCGCGCTCGCCCATCCGGAGGCCGCCGCGCCGGGCGTAGAGGCGCAGGATGTCGGCGAGGCGGCCCTCTTCCGGGGGCTCGTTGCGGGCGACGGCCCGGATCTTCTCCACGATCTCGTCGGTGGTGCAGGCGACGATCCCGTCGGTGCCGGCGCGGTTGTCGCGCAGGCCCTCCTCGTAGAGCAGCCGCAGCGCCAGCAGCACCAGGGTCTCGTCCTTGCGCAGGCGCTCGGAGGCGATGTCGTGCCGGGGCGCGTCGGCGGCGGGGCTCAGCGACACCATCTGGTCGCGGTGCGAGACCGTGAGCGCGTAGCCCAGGCAGGCGAAGTAATCGGTGAAGAACGGCGCGTAGTGCCGGGCCAGCTCGTAGGAGCGGCCGATCCCGGGCGTGTCCGCGTAGATCACCTGCCCCTTGAGCATCACCTGGAGGGCGCGGCACAGCTCCTCGGCGTCCGGGGCGCGGGCGCCGGGCGGCGGCGGCTCGTCGCCGTCGATGATCGCGCGAAATCCCTCAAGCACCGGCACGCCGCTCCAGCAGGAAATCGGGGCAGTCCAGCCAGCCGTTGGCCAGCCGCTCGGGCAGCCGGACCAAAGCGTAGCGGTCGCGCAGCCGCGCGTCGAACAGCACGTCGATCTCGCGCAGGCGCTGGAACACCACGAAGTCGTCGACCCCCTCGATCGTGATCTGCGAGCCGCGCAGCGACACGGCCTTGCCGAGCCGCGCCTCGACGAAGGCCGTCATGGTCTCCGGCGTCACGGTGGTGCGGCGACGGAACTCGGCCTTGGCGGCCGCGAAGGCATCGACCGCGGGGTCGTCGTCGATATCCGGCAGCGGTTCGACCTCGATGGCGCTGCGGCGGGCGCGCGGCGTCTGCAGGTGGCCCTGGCCGATCGGCGGCCGCAGCAGCGACACCACCGGCG
>NZ_VRVD01001068.1:0-952 GCF_008040015.1 Methylobacterium sp. WL18
GCGGCCGGCTCCGGGGCGGCCGGGCCGGTCCCGTAGGCCTGGACCCGCATCGAGACCGACAGGGCGAGCAGCAGGCACAGGGCGCCCAGGCCCGCGCGGTCGGCTCTGGTCAAACGGGACGCGCGACCGGGCACGGCGACCTCTCGACATGGATGACGATGGGCAGCAGCGAGGCCGCCACCGAGACCAGCGCCACGGTCACCGAGCCGGCCCCGTCGTGCCAGTGATGATAGGCCTCTGCCGACGGCAGCATCGCCAGGATCCGGGCGATGTTGATCGCGACGACCAGGATCGCGCTCGCCGCCAGGGCTCCCAGCGCCCCGCGGCCGATCGGTCGCCCGGCGATCTTGAGCACGCACAGCCAGATCAGGGCCGCCAGCGACAGGTTGTGGAACGCCGAGCAGCCCTCCAGCATCACGATCGACCAGTCCGGGCGGGTGCTGAGATAGACGCCGGTGGCGTGCAGGCCGGGAAACGCGAGGCGCCCGACCCAGGCCATCACGGCCACCTCGAACGGCTCGATGGCGTGGTAGAACAGCTTGAAGACGAGCTTGCTCCACAGCTCGCACACCGACAGGGCCAGCCAGATCTGACCGATATCGGCGAGCAGACGGTCTTCCGAGCGCCGGACGAGGAACCACGCCGCGACGAGCGTCATGCCGGCGTAGACCGCGTGGGGCTCGGGCAGGAACCACGTGAGCGCACCGGCGACCAGGATACCGGGGTCGGACCGCGTCAGCGCCGGGCGGACCTCACGGGCGGTGAACAGGAGGACCGCCGTCGCCAGCGCGGCGAACACCTCGCCGAACTTAAGTTCGACGAGGCGCTGAAGGCCCGGATCGGGCTCGAGCAGCAGGCGCTGCAGGGCGGCCGACAGGGAGGTGCCGCAGCCGAAGACCAGCAGGCTCCAGCGCGCGGCGTGGACCGGCGGGCTCGACGGGCGCGCGTGGGC
>NZ_VRVD01001069.1:0-950 GCF_008040015.1 Methylobacterium sp. WL18
TCCGCGTCCTCGTCCTCCGCCGCGTCGTCCTCATCCAGCGCGTCGGCGTCGTCGGCGGGCGGCCCGCCGCGGCGCAGGGATTCGCGGATCAGTTCGTCGGTGAGGACGAGATGCGCCTCGGCCAGATCCCGCAGCGGCAGGTCGACCCGGCTCGGCAGGCCTTCCTTCACGTCGGGCAGGTCGATCGGGACGGTCAGCGCCTCCGGGTCCGGAGCGCCCAGGATCCCGCGGAACCGCTTGCGGCCGTCGAGGGGCGGGCTCAGCTCGACCTTGACCTCGTAGCCGACCCAGCGGGCGAAGTCCGAGACCCGCACCAGCGGCCGGTCGATCCCCGGGGAGGAGATCTCCAGGTTGTAGGCGGTGCCGACCGGATCGTCGACGTCGAGGACCGGCGAGATCGCGCGGCTGACCGCCTCGCAATCGTCGATCGAGAAGGTGCCGTCCGGCCGCTCCGCCATGATCTGGACGGTGCAGCCGTTGGTGTTGGTGACCTTGACCCGGACCAGCCGGAACCCGAGGCCCTGGACCGGCCCCTCGATCACCTGCACCACGCGCGCGGCGACGCCGGTCTCTCGGACCAGGCGCTTCTCGGACAGATCCGCTTCGATCTCGGACGACATGGATATCAGCGCGCAACCCTTGCGGCGTCCTGGGTGGCACATCCCGGCCTGCGGCCTCGCGCGTCCAAACCCGACGCGGCGAAAAAAAAGAGCGGACCCGGTGGGGCCCACTCCCGAACCGCAGCCTTTCGACTGCCATCAGAACTGTTGAACGATAGATAGCCGCGGTCGGTCGTGAGCGCAAGGTGGATCGATGATCGGTCCAGGGCGATCGCTTGAAAGGAATGGATTTCGGTGTTGCCTTTTGCGTGATTCACAGGGGGCCTCGGTCTGGTGAGGCATCCGATGTCAGGCAAGGCACTGGTGGAGCATTTTTCGGCGTTGGAAGAC
>NZ_VRVD01000106.1:0-10795 GCF_008040015.1 Methylobacterium sp. WL18
CTCCCGACCCGACCTCACGGCCGGCCCACCCTCCCCCGCAGTGGGGGGAGGGGAGGCGCCCGCTGGTCTCGGTCATAACAATCCGCCTCCGCCGAGCTTGGCCGAGGTCGTCGAAACGCTCAGCACCATCCCGAAGAAAGACCTGTCCCGCCACCTCGCCGAATGGCTCGACGCCCTCGACGAGACCGGGCGCTGGGCGCTCCTGAAGCTCGTTACCGGCAACCTGCGCGTCGGCGTCTCGGCGCGGCTCGCCAAGACCGCGGTCGGCGCGCTGGGCGGCCACGAGGCGGATGCCGTGGAGGAGGTCTGGCACGGGCTGACGCCGCCGTTCGAGACCCTGTTCGCCTGGGTCGAGGGGCGGGCCGAGCGGCCCGAGACCCTCAACCCGGCACCGTTCCGACCGCCGATGCTGTCGCATCCGATCGAGGAGGAGGCCGATCTCGAGAAGCTCGAAGCGGAGGCCTTTTCCGCCGAGTGGAAGTGGGACGGCATCCGTGTCCAGCTCGTCGGCGGGCGCGACCGGGCGGGCGTGCAGGTCGCGAAGGTCTATTCCCGCACCGGCGAGGACATCACCGGGGCGTTCCCCGACCTCGCCGAGGCGATCGGCTTCACGGGGACACTCGACGGCGAGTTACTGATCCTGCGCGAGCGCCGGGTCCAGAGCTTCAACGTCCTGCAGCAGCGCCTGAACCGGAAGGCCGTGACGGCCAAGCTCCTGGAAGAGTTCCCGGCCCATGTCCGGGCTTACGACCTCCTGACGCTGGACGGCGACGACCTGCGGGCCGAGCCGTTCGCGACCCGCCGGGAGAAGCTGGAGGCGCTGGTCACACGCCTCGACCACGCGCGGATCGACATCTCGCCGCTGGTCCCGTTCGCGGATTGGGAGGCGCTCGCCGCCGCCCGGGCCGATCCGGCCTCGGTGGGGGCCGGCGAGGACGCGGACGCGATCGAGGGCGTGATGCTCAAGCGCCGCAACAGCCCCTACCTGCCGGGCCGCCCAAAGGGCCCCTGGTGGAAGTGGAAGCGCGAGCCCCATGTCGTCGATGCCGTGATGATGTACGCGCAGCGCGGTCACGGGAAGCGCTCGTCGTTCTACTCGGACTACACGTTCGGGGTCTGGCGGGAGGCCCCCGAGGGGGGGGACGAGCTGGTGCCGGTGGGCAAGGCCTATCACGGCTTCACGGACGCGGAACTCGCCAAGCTCGACCGCTACGTCCGCAACAACACCACCAAGCGGTTCGGTCCGGTCCGCGAGGTCACCCATGGGCCTGAGGCCGGGCTCGTTTTGGAAATCGCCTTCGAGGGCGTCCAGCGCTCGACCCGGCACAAGTCCGGCGTGGCGATGCGCTTCCCCCGGGTCAGCCGGATCCGTTGGGACAAGCCCGCCGCCGAGGCCGACCGGATCGACGTGCTGGAGCGGATCCTGGCCCGCGGCGAGCGCGAGATCGCGCCCGGGGCAACGTTGATGGAGTCGGGGACATGAAGCAGGGGAAGATCGGTCCGGTCGAGCCGCTGGCCTCCGGCGCGGTGGAGCGCCATGCGAGCGGCCGCCTGACCATCGCGACTCCGGGACAGGGCTTCACGGACTTCACCGGCGCGGTCGCGGAGTTCGTGAGTGGCAGCGGGATCCGGGACGGGCTCGTCACGGTATTCTGCCGGCACACCTCGGCTTCCCTGACCATCCAGGAGAATGCCGACCCGGACGTGCAGACCGACCTGATGTCGGCCCTCGACGGCTTCGCGCCACGCGGCACGCCCTACGTCCACGGCGCCGAGGGGCCGGACGACATGCCGGCCCACATCCGCACGCTGGTCACCGATTCGGCCCTGAGCATCCCGCTGGTCGAGGGGCGTCTGGCCCTGGGCACCTGGCAGGGGATCTACCTGATCGAGCACCGCGACCGGCCGCATCGGCGGGAGATCGTCGTGAGCGTGATCGGCGCTTGAATCGGGGCGCTTGGTCCGGCGCACGCAGCAACATTCGCTGACACACCGCCGCTTAACCCTGCTGCGGGCAAAAACTTCTTGGGATCTGCTTCTGCGCCGGTCTCGCGAAGGGGGGACTCCGATGGGCTTGTTCGACGCGCTCTCGAATTCGGTGTCCGGCGCCTCGGCGCAGTCCCTGGCGCTCAACAACATCTCCGGGAACATCGCCAACACCCAGACCGCGGGATACAAGACCACCGAGACGAGTTTCGCCGACATGCTGGCCCAGACCACCGCCAAGGCGCAATCGAGCGGCGGCGTCGCGACCAGCACGCGCAACACCCTGGGGCTCCAGGGTACGATCCAGTCCACCGGGGTCGCGACCAACCTCGCCATCTCGGGGAACGGCTACTTCGTGGTCCGGTCGAACACCGGCACGCCGCAGAGTCCGAGCTTCACCGGCGAGACCGGCTATACCCGCCGCGGCGATTTCGACCCGGATGCGAACGGCTACCTGGTCAACGGCGCGGGTTATTACCTGTTCGCCGGCCCGGCGGCGACCGCGCCCGTACAGGTTCCAACCGGGACCGACACCCTGGCGAGCCTCACGGTCTCGCCCGCGGGCACCCTCACCGGTACGGGCGCGGACGGCGGCACCGTGCCGCTCGGCTCGTTGACGCTGGCGCAGTTCGGCGGACAGGACAACCTGACCTCCCTCGACGGCGGCACCTACGTGGCCAACGGCCAGTCCGGCGCGCCGAGCTTCGGGTTCGCGGGCGCGACCATCGCGGCCGGCTCGGTGGAGCAGTCGAATGCCGGCATCTCGGACCAGTTCTCGAAGATGATCGAGACCCAGCAGGCCTACACGGCCAACACGAAGGTCATGAGCGCCGCCGACCAGATGCTGCAGGACGCCATCGCGATGGATGTGTGAGGCTCGAGGGCGCGCCTTACAGGAACTTCAGCGGGTCGGTCTCGGGCGGGGGCGGGGCCACGTCGTTGCGGTTCCACCAGCCGCCGCCGAGCGCCACGAACAACGCCGCGCTGTCGCCGTACTGGGTGGCGCGGGCGGCCGCCGAGGTGACCAGCGCCGAGAGGTAGCCCTGCTGGGCGATCAGCACCTGCGTCGAGGTGACGGCGCCGGCCGTGTATTGCTTGCGGATCAGCCCGAGGCTCTGGTTGGTCGCGCTCACCGCGGCATCGGCGGCGGCCACCGCCTTGGCGTCGGCCTGGAGCGCCCGCAGGGCGTCCGCCACGTTCTGGAACGCGGTGATCACCGTCGCCTTGTACTGCGCCTGTGCCTGGGTCAGCGTCTCCTCCGCTGCCCGCTGGCGCCGGAACAGGGTGCCGGCGTCGAAGATCGGCGCCGTCGCCTGTCCGATGATCGTGAAGAACGCCGCGCCGGGATTGGCGACCTGGGCGAGCCGCACGGCGCTGGAACCGCCCGTGGCGGTCAGGCTGAATTGCGGCAGGCGGTTGGCCACGGCGACGCCGACGCTGGCGCTCGCCTGCTGCACCAGGGCCTCGGCCGCCTTCACGTCGGGGCGCTGCTGCACGAGGCGCGAGGGCAGGCTCACCGGCAGCTTGGTCGGCAGCCGCAGGGCCGACAGCTGGAAGGTCTCCGCGATCTCGTCGGAGGGCAGGCGCCCGGCCAGCGCCGTGAGGAGGTTGCGCTGCTGCGCCAGCTGCTTCTCGAGCGGCGGCAGCAATTGCTGCGACAGGGCCAGGGCGGCCTGCTGCTGGACCACGTCGGCCCCGGCGATCTGGCCGAGCGAGAGCTGCTTGTTGAACAGCTGCAGCACCTCGGTCTGCGCCTGGATCACCTTGCGGGTGGCGTCGATCTGCGCCCGCAGCGCCGCCTCTTGGATGGCGGCGGCGACGACGTTGCCGGTGAGGCTGAGATAGGCCGCCTCCAGCTGGAAGCGCTGGTTCTCGGTCGTCGCCTCCAGGGACTCGATCTGGCGCCGGTTCCCCCCGAACACGTCGGGATTGTACGCGACCACCGCCTGCGGGGTGGACAGGCTGTAGAGGTACCGGCTCTCGTTGTTGAGCGGCGATTGCAGGTCGAGGCCCGGCGCCAGGATGCCCTGCGCCTGCGGGGTGGCGGTCAGGCTCGGATAGAGCGTGCCCTTCTGGGCCAGCACGTTCTGCTGCGCGATCCGGAGCGAGGCCTGCGCGGCCTCCAGGGTCGGGTTGTTCGCCAGCGCCTGCTCGACCAGCTGGTTCAGCGCCTTCGAATGGAACAGCGTCCACCATTGGCCGGGAATGTCGGCGCCGGAAACGAAGCTCTGGTCCGCCGATCCGCCCTGGCGGGTGCGGATGTTGTCGGCGGCCGAGGGATTCTGGAGCGGCTCCCGGGTGTAGCGGCCGACCGGGGGCGCCTCGGGCGGCACGAAGTTCGGGCCGACCGCACAAGCCGACAGGGACAAAGCCGATAGGGACACGGCCGCCGCCAGCATGATGGCCGCACGACCGCACCGATTCGGCGCCAACGCCACCATCATGCCCCCGAAACCCCTCCCTCGGTAGAGCGTCCCCGCGGACGACCAAGTCAATCCGACGGTGCCGCGATCCTGTGCGCCGGAGCCGCGCTGTGGCGCCCGGGCCACGTGACGATGCCCGGCACGCGTCGCTCTCGCCCGGCTCATGCCGCCACCCGGTGCCCGGTCACGGCCCGCCCGTTCGGATTCGGGTGCCGCCGCGAGAACAGCGAGATCAGCACCGGCACCACCACCAGGATCAGGTTGGGCGCCAGGATGATGCCGCCGACCACCACCAGGGCCAGCGGCTTCTGCACCTGCGAGCCGATGCCCGTGGAGATCGCCGCCGGCAGCAGGCCGACGCAGGCGGCCACGCAGGTCATCATCACCGGGCGCATCCGCACGATCGCGGCGTTCCACACCGCGTCCTTGCGCTGCCAGCCCTCGTCGAGCAACTGGTTGTAATAGGCCAGGAGGATCACGCCCTCCATGGTCGAGATGCCGAACAGGGCGATGAAGCCGATCGCCGCCGAGATCGAGAACGGCGTGCCGGTCAGCGCCAGCGCGAAGATGCCGCCGATCATCGCCATCGGGATCACCGACAGGGTCAGCAGCATGTCCGCCACGGACGAGAAATTGATGAACAGCAGGAGCGCGATCAGCACCAGGGTGACCGGCACGACCAGGCTGAGCCGGGTCGCGGCGTCCTTCAGGTTGGTGAACTGCCCGACCCACTCCATCCGGTAGCCCGGCGGCAGGTCCACCGCCTCGGCGACCTTGCGCTGCGCCTCGATCACCGCGCTGCCGAGGTCGCGCCCGCGCACCGAGAACTTCACCGGGATGTAGCGCTCCTGGTCCTCGCGGTAGATGAACGAGGCGCCCGAGACGAGGTCGACGTCGGCGATCTCGGAGAGCGGCACCTGGATCACGCCGCCGTTAGGGTTCTGGGCCCCCACCGCGATGTTGCGGATGCCGGCCAGCGACGAGCGGTACTCCTTGGCCAGCCGCACCCGCATGGAGAAGTGCCGGTCGGAACCGTACTCGTAGAGGTCGCCCGCGGTCTGGCCGCCGATCGCCGCCTGGATCGTGGTGTTCACGTCGCCGATCGACAGGCCGTAGCGGGCGGCCTTGTGGCGGTCGACGTCGATCCGCACGGTCGGCTGGCCCAGCGATTCGAACACCGCAAGGTCGCTGATGCCGGGCACGGAGGCCAGCGCCGCCTTGACCGCGTTGGCGGTCTTGGTGAGCTGGGCGAGGTCGCTGCCGTAGATCTTGACCGAGTTCTCGCCCTTCACGCCCGAGGCGGCCTCCTGGACGTTGTCCTCGATATATTGCGAGAAGTTGAACTCGATCCCCGGAAACTCGGCTTCGAGCTTCTTGCTCAGGTCGTGGATCAGGCTGTCCTTGTCGAGGCCCTTGCGCCATTGGTCGATCGGCTTGAGCGGCGCCAGGATCTCGACGTTGAAGAACCCGGTGGCGTCGGTGCCGTCGTTGGGCCGGCCCTGGTGCGAGATCACCGTGACGACCTCCGGGACCTCCTGGAAGATCTTGCGCAGGCGCTGGACGTAGTCGTTGCCGGCCTCCAGCGAGATCGAGGACGGCATGGTGCCGCGCACGTAGAGGTTGCCCTCTTCGAGCCGGGGCAGGAATTCGAGTCCAAGGTTCCGGGCGGCCAGCCCCGAGGCCAGCAGCACCACCAGCATCACCGAGAGTGCCAGCACCCGGTTCTTGAGGCCGAAGGCCAGGATGCGCTCGTGCCCGGCGCGCAGGAACCGCACGATCAGGGTGTCGCGCTCCTCGAGCTTCTTCGGCAGGATCAGCGCCGAGAGGGCCGGCGAGACCGTGAACGTCGCCAGCAGGCCGCCGACCAGGGCGTAGGCGTAGGTCTTGGCCATCGGCCCGAAGATGTGACCCTCGACGCCGCTCATCGTGAACAGCGGCAGGAAGCCGACGATGATGATGATCGCCGAGAAGAAGATCGCCCGGTTCACCTCGACGCCGGCGATCGCGATGATGCCGAGCCGGCCTTCGAGCCCCCCTGGCGCCTCCTGACCCTCGGAATGCTCGGGCTCGGCGAGGTGCCGGAACACGTTCTCGACCATGATCACCGTCGCGTCGACGATCAGGCCGAAATCGATCGCGCCGAGTGACAGGAGGTTGGCCGAATCGCCCCGGACCACCAGGATCAGGATCGCGAAGCCGAGCGCGAACGGGATCGTGGCCGCCACGATGATCGCGCTGGTGAGCGACCCGAGGAACAACCACTGCACGATGAACACCAGCACCACCCCGAAGACGAGGTTGTGCATCACCGTATGGGTCGTGGTGTGGATCAGCCCCGACCGGTCGTAGATCCGCTCGATCTTCACGTCGGGCGGCAGGATCGTCGAGGCGTTGATCTTGTCGATCTCCGCCTCGACCCGCTGCAGCGTCGGCAGGCTCTGGCCGCCGCGGCTCATCAGAACGATGCCCTCGACCACGTCGGACTGGTCGTCGTGGCCGACGATGCCGAGCCGCGGGGCGTTCGACACGCGCACCTCCGCCACGTCCCGCACCAGCACCGGCGTGCCGTTGACGAGGCTGATCATCGTGTCCCGGATGTCGTCCATGTCGCGGATCAGGCCGATGCCGCGCACCACCGCGGATTGCTGGCCGACATTCAGGGTCTGCCCGCCGACGTTGATCGAGGCGTTGTTCAGCGCCGTGGTCAGCTGGACCAGGGTCAGGCCCTGGGCCTGGAGGCGGTTCAGGTCGACCGCGACCTCGTATTCCTTGGCCTTGCCGCCGAACGCGGTCACGTCGGTGACGCCCGGGATCGCCTTGAACCGCCGCTGCAGCACCCAATCCTGCAGGGTCTTCATGTCCATGGGCGAGTAGCCCGCCGGGCCGACCAGCTTGTAGCGCATGATCTCGCCCACCGGGCTCGTCGGCGAGATCTGCGGCGTGGCGCCGTTGGGCAGGGCCGGGGCCTGCGACAGGCGGTTGAGCACCCGCTGCAGCGCCTGTTCGTACGTGTACTCGTAGTTGAACTGGACCTTCACGTCGGACAGGCCGAACAGCGAGATCGTGCGCACCACCTGAGCGTTGGGGATGCCGGCGAGCGCCACCTCCAGGGGGATGGTGATGTAGCGCTCGATCTCGTCGGCGGATTGTCCCGGGTTCTGGGTGATCACGTCGACGAGCGGCGGCACCGGGTCGGGATAGGCCTCGATGTTGAGCTGGGTATAGGCGCCGTAGCCGATGCCGAGCATCACCACGAACAGCAGCACGACCAGCACGCGCTGGCGCAGCGAGAAGACGATCAGGCTGTTCATCGCCCGGGTTCCCGCTCAGGACGCCTTGTCGCCGGTGGCCGCCCGGTCGATGAACAGGGCCCCCCGGGTCACGATCTGCTCGCCCGCATGCAGGCCGTCGACGACCTGGGCGCTGTCGCCGTTGATCACGCCGAGCTTGATGTCGCGCGCCTCGACGGCGCCGTCCTGGCGGGCCACCCAGACATGGGTGCGGTCGCCCTCGTACACGATCGCGGCGACCGGCACGCTCGGGCTCGGCTCGCCCTTGCCGGTGATGATCGTGTAGGTGGCGAACATCTCCGGACGCAGCACCCGGTCCGGGTTGTCGACCTCGCTGCGCACCGCGAGTCGCCGCGTCGCCGGGTCCAGGCTTGCGGCCATGTAGTTGACCCGGGCCTTGAACACCCGCGCCCCGAAGCCCGCCACCTTCGCCTCGACCTCCTGGCCGATGCGGATCTTCGGGATCTCGCTCTCGCGCACGTTGGCGACGAGCCACACCGTGGACAGGTCGCCGATCACGAAGACCGGGTCGCTGGAGGCGGAGAGGAACTGCCCGGTGCCGACCTTGCGCTGGACGATGGTGCCGGCGATCGGCGCCCGGATCTGGGTCTCGGGGCTGAGGCGGCCGTTCTTCTCGTAGGCGACGATCTCGGCGTCGGACTTGCCCAGGAGCCGCAGCCGGTTCCGCACGGCGTCCAGGGACGCCTCCGCGGTCTTCAGGTCGCTCTGGGCGGCGATGACGTCGTTCTGCGCGGACTGGTAGTCCTTCAGCGCCACCGCGTGGGCCTGGAACAGTTCCTGCTGGCGCGCCGCGATGGTCTGGTCGAGCTTCAGCAGGGCCTGCTGCTTCTGGAGATTGTTCAGGGCGGCCTGATAGTCGTTCTGCGCCTGGACCATATCGGTGGCCTCCAGCGTCAGCAGCACGTCGCCGGCCTTCACGTCGTCGCCCGCCCGGGCCAGCACCTTGGTCACCCGACCCGCGTAGGGCGAGACCACCGGCACGTTGTCGTCGTCGTTGAGCGCGATGCGCCCCTCCGCGGAGCCCTCGGGGCGGAACACCTGGGTCGCCACGGGCAGGATCTCGAACGCGGCGCGCTGTTCCTTGCTCGGCCGGAACACCCGCTCCACCGTCCCGGCCTTCTCGGCCTCGATCCCCGCATCCGGGTTGCCCGATCCGAACAGCCCGGCGACGACGCCCGAGACGGCCTCGCGGGCGCGGTCCGAGACGGCCAGCGCCAGCCCGCCCGCGACCGCGACCAGCACGACGACGATCAGGGGCCAGGGCGTGCGGCGCCGGCGCGCGGATGCGGCGCGGGCCTCATCCTGGTCCAGAGGATTGCGGGCGTCCATGCGGTTGGTCTTCTGGGGCCGGGCGAGGGACCGGGATGGCGATGAGGACAGGCTTCGGCCCAGACCCCGGCCGTTTCATGGTGATCGGAGTCGCTTGTCGAGGCGTGCCGTCCGGGCGGACCCGAACTGCACCATGTGCCTAGAGCAAAGCTTGGCTGATCCGCAATCGATCGGGGGGCCGGGTCGCGAAACCGTGTGGCTCCGTCTTCCTTCGCCGGGATTTGTTACAATATGACAACGCTCCCGGGCCACAAGCCCGATCCATCCCACAGATCCGATCGAAGAATCCGCCATGACCGACATGAGTTCTGCTTCCGCCCCATCGGGTTCTGCCGCCGGCAAGATCCCGGTCACCGTGCTCACCGGCTATCTCGGCGCCGGCAAGACCACGCTGCTCAACCGGATCCTTACGGAAAACCATGGCAAGCGTTACGCCGTGATCGTCAACGAGTTCGGCGAGATCGGTATCGACAACGACCTCGTCGTCGGCGCAGACGAGGAAGTGTTCGAGATGAACAACGGCTGCGTCTGCTGCACCGTGCGCGGCGACCTGATCCGGATCATGGACGGCCTGGTGAAGCGGCGGGGCAAGTTCGACGCGATCATCGTCGAGACAACCGGGCTGGCCGACCCGGCCCCGGTCGCCCAGACCTTCTTCGTCGATCAGGATGTCGGCGACGCCGCCCGCCTCGACGCCGTGGTGACGGTGGCGGACGCCAAGTGGCTGTCCGATCGCCTGAAGGATGCCCCGGAGGCGAAGAACCAGATCGCGTTCGCCGACGTGATCCTGCTCAACAAGAGCGACCTCGTCTCGCCGGAGGATCTGGACCGGGTGGAAGCCGAGATCCGCGGCATCAACCCGCTGGCCAAGCTCCACCGCACCCAGAACTGCGCCGTGCCCCTGGAGGCCGTGCTGGAGCGCAACGCGTTCGACCTCGACCGCATTCTCGAGGTGGAGCCGGATTTCCTGGAGGCGGGCCACCATCACCATCACGATTCCGAGATCCAGTCGGTCTCGGCCAAGATCGACGGCGAGGTCGATCCGGAGAAGTTCATGCCCTGGATCTCGAACCTGACCCAGGTGCAGGGGCCGGACATCCTGCGCTGCAAGGGCATCGTGGCCTTTCCTAACGAGCCGAAGCGCTTCGTTTTCCAGGGCGTGCACATGATCCTCGACGGCGACGTCCAGGGGGATTGGCGCCCGGACGAGAAGCGGGTCTCCCGGGTGGTGTTCATCGGCCGCAACCTCGATCCGGTGGCGATTCGCCAGGAATTCGAAGCCTGCCGGGCCTGATCGAGGGCAGCCCGGCTGGTCCCGGGCGGCGGGTCGCCGGCGCGTCGCGGTTCCGCGCCGTCGGCGGCCTCGGGTTGCCGGCGCAGCGTTCACAGGTACTTGTATAGCGACCGATTGTCGGAGCGATTGTCCTCGATATAGCGTATCTACCTGGCTCGATATCGACGCGGGGGGATTTCGCTATGGTACGTCTACTTCTGACCGCCACCATACTTGCTGGCGGCGCCGCAGCGCTCGTCACGCCGGCCGCAGCCCTGTCCACCAAGGATTGCTCGACCAAGTATCAGGCCGCCAAGCAGGCCGGGACGCTCAACGGCCAGAAATGGAACGACTTCCGCAAGGCGGAATGCGGGGCCGAGGCGACGAACACAACGGCCAACACGGTGCCGAACCCCGTGGCACCCGGTGCGACGAAGCCCGCGGCCCCGGCTCCCGCGCCGCAAGCCCCGGCC